>NZ_MWJN01000025.1:0-93394 GCF_002027145.1 Microbispora sp. GKU 823
GGGACTTACTTGACCCGAAACCCGCCGACCGACAGGAATTCGACCCCCCGTTTCCGGGGCAACCCCTCTAACTTACCCGAACCCCCACCCCGGCGCAAAACCACCGGAACCAGAAGATCAATTAAGCAGAGGAGCCGCCGGCGACCAGCCCGCACACACAAGACAACCACCGAAGTGATCGAAGAGGAGTGCGCCGAACCGCGCCGACACCACAAGATTACCAGGGTCCGGCACCGCCATGACCCAACTTGAGTCGAACGCCTGGGGTCCCGGTTGTATTCCGCCGGCCGCGGGCCCCATGTTCCCTGTCACGAGTTATCCACAGGCCGCGGCGAGGAGGCTTGGCGGGACCATGCCGAACATAGACTTTGGCGGGTGAGCGACATGCCGCCTGTAGCGAAGAAGGTTCCCCTGGAGCGCACGCATCACGGTGACACCGTGGTCGACGAGTATGCGTGGCTGCTCAAGAAGGACGACCCCGACACCATCGCGTACCTGGAGGCGGAGAACGCCTACACCCAGGAGATGACCGGCCACCTGCAGGACCTCCAGGAGAACATCTTCAAGGAGATCAAGGGCAGGACGCTGGAGACGGACCTGTCGGTGCCCACCCGCAAGGGCGCCTGGTGGTACTACTCCCGGACCGAAGAGGGCAAGCAGTACGGCATCCAGTGCCGGGTGGCCGCCGACGGCGACAGCCCGCCCCATCTGGAGCCGGGCACGCCGCTCCCGGGCGAACAGGTGATCCTGGACGGCAACGAGCTCGCCGGTGACAGCCCCTTCTTCTCCATGGGCACGAGCGCGGTCAGCCCCGACGGCACGAAGCTCGCCTACTCGACCGACTTCTCCGGTGACGAGCGCTTCACCCTCCGGTTCAAGGATCTGGAGACGGGCGAGCTGCTCCCGGACGAGATCCCCGGAGTCTTCTACGGCGGCGCCTGGTCGGCCGACGGCTCCACGTTCTTCTACACGACGGTGGACGAGGCCTGGCGTCCGTACCGGATTCACCGGCACACGCTCGGCTCGGCCGACAACGTCGTCGTCTACCAGGAGGACGACGAGCGTTTCTGGGTGGGCATCGGGCTGACCCGCAGCCAGCGCTACCTGGTGCTGACCTCGGGCAGCAAGATCACCAGTGAGGTGCGGATCCTCGACGCGGACACCCCGCAGGGCGAGTTCGCCGTGGTGCGGACACGGGAGACCGGCGTGGAGTACGCGCTGGAGCACGCGGGCGACCGCTTCCTCATCCTCCACAACGACGGCGCCGTGAACTTCGAGCTCGCCAGTGCCCCCATCGACGATCCGGGGAGCTGGACTCCGCTGATCGAGCACAGGGACGACACGCGACTGCTCGATGTGGACGCGTTCAAGGACTACGTCAGTGTCCACTTCCGCCGTGACGGCCTCACGGGTGTCCGGATCCTGCCGGGCGACGGCGGCGAGCCGTACGAGATCTCCTTCCCGGAGCCGCTGTACGACGTGGCGCCGGCCGGCAACGCGGAGTTCGAGACCAGCCGGCTGCGCCTCAGCTACACGTCGATGGTGACCCCGCCGTCGGTCTACGACTACGACCTGCGTTCGCGCGAGCTGATCCTGCTCAAGCAGAGGGCGGTGCTCGGCGGCTACGACCCGGCCGACTACGAGCAGTTCCGCGAGTGGGCCACCGCCCCGGACGGCACCAGGATCCCGATCTCGATCGTGGTCCGGAAGGACACGAGCCGGCCCGCCCCCACCCTGCTCTACGGCTACGGCAGCTACGAGTCGTCCATCGATCCCTACTTCTCGGTGGCCCGGCTCTCGCTGCTGGACCGGGGGTTCGTGTTCGCGATCGCCACGTGCGCGGGGGCGGTGAGATGGGCCGCCGGTGGTACGAGGACGGCAAGCTGACGAAGAAGAAGAACAGCTTCACCGACTTCGTGGCGTCCGCGCGGCATCTGAAGGCCGAGGGATGGTCCGACAAGATCATCGGCAGGGGCGGCTCAGCCGGTGGTCTGCTCATGGGCGCGGTCGCCAACCTGGCGCCGGAGGAGTTCGCGGGGATCGTCGCCGAGGTCCCGTTCGTGGACGCGCTGAACACGATCCTCGACCCGTCGCTGCCGCTCACCGTGACCGAGTGGGACGAGTGGGGTGATCCGCTGCACGACCCCGAGGTCTACGCGTACATGAAGTCCTACTCGCCCTACGAGAACGTCGACGGCCGGCCCTACCCGCCGATCCTGGCGACCACCAGCCTCAACGACACCCGGGTGCTCTACCACGAGCCGGCCAAGTGGATCGCCCGGCTCCGCGCCACCGCGCAGGGCGGCCCGTTCCTGTTGAAGACCGAGATGGGCGCCGGCCACGGAGGCCGCAGCGGCCGTTACGACGCCTGGCGTGAGGAGGCGTTCGCGCTCTCCTGGATCCTCGACCGAGTTGGAGTGACCGCGTGAGCTATGTGGCTGCGGAGGGCCGTTATGGGCCCATGCCGTACAACCGGACCGGACGGAGCGGGCTGAGGCTGCCCGCGGTGTCGCTCGGGTTGTGGCACAACTTCGGCGACGACAAGCCGATCGAGACCCAGCGGGCAATCCTCCGACGGGCCTTCGACCGCGGAGTCACCCACTTCGACCTCGCCAACAACTACGGTCCGCCGTACGGCTCCGCCGAGATCAACTTCGGGCACCTCTACCAGCAGGACTTCGCCAGGTACCGGGACGAGCTGGTGATCTCGACCAAGGCGGGGTACGACATGTGGCCCGGCCCGTACGGCAACTGGGGATCGCGCAAGTATCTGCTCGCGAGCCTCGACCAGTCGCTGAAGCGGATGGGCCTCGACTACGTCGACATCTTCTACAGCCACCGCTTCGATCCGGAGACGCCCCTGGAGGAGACCATGGGGGCGCTCGCCCACGCGGTCCGCTCAGGTAAGGCGCTCTACGCGGGCATCTCGTCCTACTCCCCGGAGCGGACCCGGCAGGCCGCGGCGATCCTGCGGGACATGGGCACCCCGTTGCTCATCCACCAGCCCTCCTACTCGATGCTCAACCGGTGGATCGAGAACGGGCTGCTCGACGTGCTGGAGGAGGAGGGCGCCGGCTGCATCGCGTTCTCTCCGCTGGCTCAGGGCATGCTGACCAGCCGCTACCTGAACGGCATCCCGAAGGACTCGCGGGCGGCCCAGGGCAAGTCGCTCCATCCGTCCCTGCTGACGGAGGAGAGCCTGCGCCATGTCCGGCGGCTCAACGAGATCGCCGGGCAGCGCGGGCAGTCGCTGGCGCAGATGGCCCTGGCCTGGGCGCTGCGCGACCGGCGGGTGACGTCGGTGCTGATCGGCGCGAGCAGCGTCGAGCAACTCGACGACAGCCTCGACGCGATCAACCGGCTCGACTTCACCCAGGACGAGCTGGACGCGATCGACAAGGACGCGGTCGAGTGCGGCATCAATCTCTGGGCCGCTTCCAGCGCGGAATGAGCGTCCACGAGCCGCGGCGCCGGAGCCGCGGCTCGTGATCTCTGGTGTCTCTGCTCCGGGCGCCGACACCAGGGGTCTCAACGCACCGGCCCGGACGGCGCCGCCTCTGGCGGCTCAGAGGGCGTTTTGACGCTGGAGGTAGGCGAAGGAGGCCCAGCCGGGAAGGACCGGGAGCCAGAACGTCATCAGCCGGAACAGCAGCACGGCCGAGGTGGCGATGGGGCCAGGCACGCCGGCGACCTGCAGACCGAGCGACAGGGCGTACTCCACCGCGCCCAGCCCGCCGGGCGTCGGAGCGGCCGAGCCGATGGCGTTGCCGGCCAGGAACACCACGGCGACCGCCGTGAAGCTGGCCTTGCCGCCGAACGCCTGCACGCACGCCTCAAGGCAGATCACGAAGCTGAGGGTGAGCAGCAGGGTCCCGCCCACCGCCTCGAGCATCTTCTTGGGCGACTGCACCACGTCGAGCAGCCGTGGAATCACCCCCGAGAACATCGCACGCAACCGGGTCGTCAGCACACGGCGCAGCGGCCGTACGGCGAGCACGATCAGGAAGAGCACCGCGACGCCGAGCAGCACGACGAGCAGGCCCCGCGACGGGGTGAGGGACGGCGCGGCCTGCGTTCCGGTGAGGTAGCCGAACAGCAGCAGCAGCATGATGTGCATGGCCAGGCCGATGAGCTGCGAAGCCCCCACGCTGGTCACCGCCGCGCCCGGCGGGACGCCTCGTTTCTGCAGGTAGCGGGTGTTGAGCGCGACGCCGCCGACCGCGGCGGGCGCGACCAGCTTCACGAACGACGCGGCGAGCTGGGCCAGGACCGTACGGCCGAGCGGCAGCGGCTCGGGCACGAACCCGCGCAGCATGATCGCCGCCGCGACGTAGCTGAGGGCGCCGGCGACCAGCGCGAGGCCGCTCCACGCCCAGTTCGCCGTGGTGATCACGGTGATCAGGTTGACCCGGCTGAGCTGGGTGAGCAGGAGGTAGGCGCCGAGCGTGCTGACGATGATCGTCACCAGCGTCCGGGGGCGGAACCGCTCGAGCCGCACCTCCTCGACCTCGACCTGCGGCTTCAGCGCGATGATCTGCTCACGGATGGCGGGGAGCAGCTTCTTGTCCCGGCGGGCGGCCGTCCGGGTGTCCCGGCTCAGCGCGATCCGCTGGAGCAGCGGCATCGCCCCGGCCAGCGTGTTCTCCCCCAGCGCCTTCGCCGCCGACCCGACGGAGCGCTCGGCTCCCACACGGGTGCCGAGGTAGGCGAGGAGCTGGGCGATGTCGAGCCGCAGCAGCAGGTCGCCTGCCGCGATCTCGCCGCTGCGGGCGTCGACGAGGTAGACGTTCCGCTGGGCGTCGACGTGGATGCTCTCGCCGGTGAGGTGGCGGTGGGCCAGGCGGTGCGCGTGCAGCAGCCGGACCTGCTCCCACATCCGCGCCAGCAGCTCGTCGTCGAAGTCCTCGTCCCGTAGATCGCTCACCGGCCGGGTGTCCACGTGCTCGTAGGCGAGCAGCGCGGCCTCGGTGCCGATCTCGCTCGTGCCGAGCAGGCGGGGCAGCCGCACCCCGGCGGCCTGTGCGGCGTACGCCATCAGCGCCTCGCGCTCCAGCTCGGCGCGCAGCGAGCGGATGGCCCTGCGCCGGGTCTCGCTGTTGAGCAGGAAACGCCGCCACAGCCGGTAGAGGACGCCCGCCACCTGCCGGTCCCGGTCGAGCACGGTCACATCGATCCGCCGGTCGTCGGCGAGGCCGACCAGGTAGCGGCGGCTGCCCGAGCTGTCGTCCTCCACCCGCCTGGCGCTGATCGGCGTGAAACCGAGCTTGCGCAGCGCCGCCAGCACGGCGCTGCCGGGGGGTCTGGTGTTCGCGCTGCCGATGCCGTAGAGCGTGCCGAATCCGACGGCGAGGCCGACGACGTACGTGAGGATCACGCCGAGGGCGGTGACCTTGGTGGCGGTGAAGAGCGCGAACACGTCGAGGGCCAGCGCGACCCACATGAGTGCCCGCCAGTGCGGGCGCCGGCCCATCCGCACGGCCGTGGCGTACGCGATGGCGGGGGTGAGCACGGTGTTGAGCGGCTCCACGTCCCTGCCACCGGTGAGCAACTGCACCAGGTCGGCGGGGCCCGCCTTGACCAGCCACTCGTCCAGCGCGTACGAGACCAGCAGGGCGAGGATCGCGGCGATCAGCCCCTGGGTGACCCGCATGCCGTCGCGGTGGAAGACCCGCTCGACGGCGAACGCGACCGGGACGATCAGCACGGCGACGCCGCCCAGCAGCCCGGCGGCGGCAGACAGCACATCGGGGGCGCGGCCGGTGCCCGCCTGTACGTCGGTCTCCAGGCCGTTCAGCGTGCGCTGCAGGGCCAGAGCCATCAGCACGACGGCGACGAGGGCCAGCAGCGTGAGCAGGAACCGCAGTGCGTCGGAAGGACGGCGGATCCGCTGCGGCAGCAGAGGCTCGACGACGAGGACAGCTCCTTGGCCAGGAGTGTCCAGCGTTATGTCCTGCTCCTTTATGCCTCTCACCACCAGCGATTCTGTGCGATCTTCGCACTCGGTGTCCACAATTGACGGCATGCGTATATCCCTGGCCTCGGACAGCCTCGACGGGATCGCGTCGGAGCTTGTGGCCGAGGTGGAACGGCGCGGCCATTCAGTCACACTCTATGGAGCACTGGCCCCCGGCGACCGGGCCGATTGGGCGTGGTGCTGTTCCGCCGCGTCGAGGGACGTCGCGGAGGGCCGCGCGGACCAGGCCGTGGTCTGTTGCTGGACCGGCACCGGCGCGTCCATAGCGGCAAACAAGGTAGCGGGGGTGCGGGCGGCGCTGTGCGCCGACGCCGCCACCGCCGCGGGCGCCCGCAAATGGAACGACGCCAACGTGCTCGCGCTCAGTCTCCGCCTCACCTCCCGGCAGGTCCTGACCGAGATCCTGGACGCCTGGTTCTCCGGGGCGCCCAGCACCGATCCCGAGGACACCGCGAACATCGCGTACGTGGGGGAAATCCGGTAGAGACCGCCCGCAGGCGGCGCGCTAACGTCGATGCCATGAGCTCGTCGCTACCCGTCCTCGGCGCCTGTCCGCTCGACTGTCCCGACACCTGCTCCTGGGTCGTCACCGTACGCGACGGCGAGGCCGTCGGGTTGCGCGGCAACCGCGACCACCCCTACACGCGCGGGGCCCTGTGCGTGAAGGTCAACCGCTACCTGGAGCAGGTGCGGTCGGCCGACCGCATTCTCCACCCGTTGAAGAGGGTCGGGCCGAAGGGGTCCGGCCGGTTCGAGCGGATCAGCCTGGACCAGGCACTGTCGGAGATCGCCGCCAGACTGACGTCGATCGTCGAGGAGCACGGCGGCGAGGCGATCTGGCCCTACCAGGGCACCGGGACGCTCGGGTATGTCCAGGGCGAGTCGGGTCAGGCCGGGCGGCGGTTCTGGAACGCCCTCGGCGCGTCCCGGCACGACCTCAACATCTGCGCGCGGGCCGGCAACGACGGGCTGCGGTACGTCAACGGGACTCCCGGCGGCATGGACCCCGAGACGTTCGCGTTGTCGCGGCTCATCCTGCTGTGGGGCACCAACACGCTGACCAGCGGCCACCACCTGTGGAAGTTCGTCCAGGACGCCCGCGCCGCCGGGGCGTACGTCGTGGCGATCGACCCCATCCGCACGCGTACGGCCGACCAGGCGGACGAGCACCTGCCGATCCGGCCGGGCACCGACGCCGCGCTCGCCCTCGGCCTGCTGCACGTCGTGCTGGAGGAGGGCGCGGAGGACCGCGCGTACATCGAGGAGCACACGACCGGCTGGGACGAGTTCGAGGCCGAGATCCGCAGGCATCCCCCGGCGCTGGTGGCGGAGATCACCGGCCTGCCCGAGGAGCGGATCCGCGCCCTCGGCGTACGGCTCGCGCACACCCGGCCGACCGGCATCCGGGCCACGATGGGCATCCAGCGGCACGCGGGCGGCGGGGCCGCGATGCGGGTGATCGCCTGCATCCCCGGCGTCACCGGCGACTGGCGATACCCCGGCGGCGGCGTGGCCTACTCCACCTCCGGGTACGCCCCCACGGGCCCCGATCCGCGCGACGATCTGCTCCCCCACCCCGTGCGCACGCTCACGATGACCCGGCTGGCCGACGGACTGGACGAGTCGGTCAAGTGCCTGTGGGTCTACGCGGCCAACCCGCTGGGCTCGACGTCCGACCAGAACCGGATCAGGGCGGCGCTGGCGCGGGAGGACCTGTTCACGGTGGTGATGGAGCAGTTCCCGACCGACACCGTCGACTACGCCGATTACGTGCTGCCTGCGACCATGCAGATCGAGCATCTGGACGTGCACCACGGCTACGGGCACATGTACATGGTGTGGAACGAGCCCGCCGTCGAGCCGCCGGGCGAGTGCCTGCCGACGACGGAGACCTTCCGGAGGCTCGCCCGGCTGATGGGCCTGACCGAGCCGTCCCTGTACGACAGCGACCTCGAACTGGCCGAGCAGACGCTCGCCCAGACGGGGATCTCCGTGGAGGAGATCCGCAAGCAGGGATGGGCCCGGCTTCGGGTGGCCGACCCGTTCGTGCCGTTCACGGAGGGCTTCCCGACCCCGAGCGGGCGGCTGGAGTTCGCCTCCGAGAAGGCCGAGGCCGCCGGGCTGCCGCGGGTGGCGGGCTACGTCCCCTCGCTCACCGCCCGTACGGCTCCCGCCGACCGGCCGCACCCGCTCGTCATGATCACCCCGGCCGCGCACACGTTCCTGAACACGCAGTTCGCCAACAACCCGGAGCTGCGCAAGCGGTCGAAGGGCCCGCGGGTGCTGGTCAACCCGGCCGACGCCGAGTCCCGGGGGCTCGTGGACGGGCAGGCCGCCCGGGTCTTCAACGGCAACGGAGAGTTCAGGGCGTACGTGGAGGTCAGCGACCGGGTCGCGCCGGGGGTGGTGGCGGCGCCGAAGGGCCACTGGCCGAAGCTGTCGGCCGGCGCCAACCCCAACGCGCTCGTGGACGAGCGGGACGCCGACATGGGCCGGGGCCCGGTCTACCACGACAACTTCGTCGACGTCGCCCCACTGTCAGAGGAGGAGCTTGAACCCCTCGTGTGAGGCGTCGAAGCCGAGCGAGCCGTAGAAGCGGTGGGCCTCGGTGCGAGCCTTGTCGGAGGTGAGCTGCACCAGCGCGCAGCCGCGCTCCCGGGCCCGCTCGACCGCCCACCGCATCATCTCCCGGCCGATTCCCCGGTTGCGGTGCGGCACCGCGACCCTGACCGCCTCGATCAGCGCGCGCTCGCCGCCCCGCCGCGACAGTCCAGGGATGTAGGTCATCTGCATGGTCCCGACCACCTCGCCGTCCGACTCCACGACGATCAACTCGTTGCGCGGGTCGGCGTCCACCGCCTCGAAGGCGGCGTAATAGTCCGGCTCTCCGGAGGACGGACGGGCGGCGGTGATCGGGTCCTCGTTGATCATCGCCACGATGACGGGAACGTCCTCACGCCGGGCCGTACGGAAGTGCAAATCCATGCCGGGGAGCCTAACCGGGTGGCGTCAGGGGCGGCTCAGGGACTTCCCCGATGCCGGTGAAACGCCCGAAAAGGCACGCTGTAGTCATGAACGAACTGACCCGCATGGACGAGATGTCCTTGGCCGGCGCGGCCCTGCGCGGCGCGCCCTGGCGGGCCGCGGCGACGTCCGGTGGGGCGGTCGCGGCCACGAGCTTCCTCCTGGGCGTCATCCTGCCCGGCCCCGCCGACCTGACCTGGGCCCTGTGCGCGGGGATCACCGTGTTCGCCCTCGTCGCCGCGATCGGTGCGATCTCCAAGCCGGACGTCGGCGACCGGGTGACCCGGCAGGCCCGTCTCTGGGCGCTGCGCCACCCCTGGCGCTTCTCGCTCTACCCGGGCCTCGGCGCGGCGGCCCTCATGTACCCGGTGCAGCTCGTGATCGACCGCGAGGGCGTCTTCGGCTCGGCCTGGGACGCGCTGTGGGGCGGCGCGCTCGTGCTGCTGATCACCGCCGTCCTCACGTTCTCGATGCGCGGCCGGGCCAAGGCCCAATAGACGTCAGGCGGAGGCCGCGCGCTCGGCCTCGCCACGGCAGACGCAGAACTCGTTGCCCTCGGGGTCGAGCAGGGTGACCCATCCGGCGCCGTCCGGCGTCCGGTGGTCCTCGTACGGCTTGGCCCCGAGCGCGAGCAGCCGCTCAACCTCCTGATCGCGGGTGCCGTCCCCGCTGGGTCTCACGTCGAGGTGCAGGCGGTTCTTGACCGTCTTGCCCTCAGGCACCCGGATGAAGAGCAAGTGCGGGGCACCGCCCGGACGTTCCAGCATGACCTCGTCGTCCTCCGGCTCGGGGTCGACGAGCGGCCAGCCCAGGGCCTCGCTCCACCACTGGGCCAGCTCGTAGGGCCGGGCGCAGTCGATCGTCGTCGTGTAGATCTCAATCACGCGCCCAGCCAATCTCGACACCGGTAAAAGTGTCAAGCAGGTTACGTTGTCGCCCGCCGCGGGCGCAGGGACCGGACGAGGCCGACCGCGGACACGATGGCCCAGACCCCCTCCAGGAGCAGGAATCCCCAGTCGTCGTCCGCGTACGCGAGCCATGCGAGCACCGCGGAGCCGGCGAAATTGAGCGTGAGGTAGATCTTCGAGCGGTTGTCGAGGACGTTCATCTGGGAGAGCAGGAACGCGCCGAGGATGAGGATGGCGCCGACGATCTGCAGAACTTGGTCCATGTCCTTCCGCCCACCGTCTTCGCTGGTCCGGGTACGGCGGGCACCTCGTCCGGGAAGACCGCGGATCACGGCCTTCTCACAACGAGAACATACCGGTTGTGCGTCACCATTCCGTGCGATCTGTGGCACAGACCATGGATATCGCCGGTTACTCGCGGGTAGCATTCGTTTAGAGTTACCGACCAGTACGTTACCCCCGGGTTCGGTTCTAGGAGCGCACACAGATGGGTCACTACAAGAGCAACCTCCGCGACCTGGAGTTCAACCTCTTCGAGGTGTTCGGGCGCAGGGAGATCCTCGGCACCGGCCCGTTCGCCGAGGTGGACGAGGACACCGCGCGAAGCGTGCTGGACGAGGTGAACCGGCTCGCCACCGGCCCCATCGCCGCGTCGTTCGAGGACGCCGACCGCCACCCGCCCGTCTTCGATCCCGCCACCCACAGCGTGACCATGCCGGAGAGCTTCAAGCGCTCCTACCAGGCCTGGGTGGACGCCGAGTGGTGGCGCCTGGAGCTGCAGCCGGAGCTCGGCGGCACGCCCGCCCCGCGCAGCCTGGTGTGGGCCATGGCCGAGATGGTGCTCGGCGCCAACCCCGCCGTGTGGATGTTCGCCTGCGGCCCGGCCTTCTCCCACCTGCTGTTCGAACTCGGCACCCCCGAGCAGAAGCGGTTCGCCGAGCTGGCCGTCGAGCGGCGCTGGGGCGCGACCATGGTGCTGACCGAGCCCGACGCCGGCTCCGACGTGGGCGCGGGCCGTACGAAGGCGATCCAGCAGCCCGACGGCACCTGGCACATCGAGGGCGTCAAGCGCTTCATCACCAGCGCCGAGCACGACATGGCCGAGAACATCTTCCACCTCGTGCTGGCCCGGCCCGAGGGCGCCAGGCCCGGCACCAAGGGCCTGTCGATGTTCCTCGTGCCGAAGTACCTGGTGGACCTGGAGACCGGCGAGCTGGGCGAGCGCAACGGCGTGTACGTCACCAACGTCGAGAAGAAGATGGGCCTGAAGGTCTCCACGACCTGCGAGCTCACGCTCGGCGAGAAGCACCCCGCCATCGGCTACCTGGTCGGCGACGTGCACGACGGCATCCGGCAGATGTTCATGGTCATCGAGCACGCCCGCATGATGGTGGGCGCCAAGGCCATCGCCACGCTGTCCACCGGCTACCTCAACGCGCTGGACTTCGCCAAGAACCGTGTCCAGGGCGCCGACCTCACCCGCTCGGGCGACAAGACCGCCCCGCGCGTGACGATCACCCACCACCCCGACGTACGCCGCGAGCTCATGCTGCAGAAGTCGTACGCCGAGGCGATGCGGGCGCTGGTCATCTACACGGCGACGATCCAGGACCAGATCCAGATCGCGGAGTTCGAGGGCCGCCGCGACGAGGCCGCCGAGGCGCTCAACGACCTGCTGCTCCCGCTGGTCAAGGGCGTCGGCTCCGAGCGGTCGTACGAGCTGCTGGCCCGCTCGCTGCAGACGCTCGGCGGCTCGGGCTTCCTGCAGGACTACCCGATCGAGCAGTACATCCGCGACTCGAAGATCGACTCGCTGTACGAGGGCACGACCGCGATCCAGGGTCAGGACCTGTTCTTCCGCAAGATCCTGAAGAACCAGGGCGCGGCGCTGGGGTCGCTGCTCGGCGAGATCAAGACGTTCGCCGCCTCTGAGGCGGGCAACGGACGGCTGAAGGTCGAGCGCGGCCTGCTCGACGAGGCGGCCGACGAGGTCAAGGCGATGGCCGACACGATGGCCGGCTGGGCGATCGCCTCGATGGAGACGCCGCAGGAGGTCTACAAGGTCGGCCTCAACACCACCCGGTTCCTCATGGCGCTGGGCGACCTGGTGCTGGGCTGGCTGCTGCTGCGCCAGGCCGAGATCGCGCTGAACGCCCTGTCCGCCTCGGAGGAGGACAAGGCGTTCTACACGGGCAAGGTCGCGGCGGCCTCGTTCTTCGCGCAGACCGTGCTGCCCCGCCTGGCCGCCGAGCGCCGCGTGCTCGCCGCCACCGGCCAGGACCTCATGGAACTGCCGGAAGAGTCCTTCTGATCCGATTCCGGTTCGGTACGGCCGCCGCCCGCTGACCGGTGCGGCGGCGTACCGCGTTTCTGGGCCGCACCGCTCCCCGGGCCGGTCAGGTGAACGCGGGGAGCGGTGCGGCGGTCAGTGGAGGCACGGGCGCTCTCAGGCGGACGCGGGAAGCGGCCGCGCGGCGCTGTCCTCGTCGGTGTTGACGGTCTGGAGCAGTTCCTCGCGCTCGGGGGTGTTCTCCGGGCGGATGAAGCCGATGACCGTGAAAAGCACCAGCGAGGTGGCCACCGGCGCGGCCGTCGCCACGGCGGTCGAGACATCGCTCATGCCGTAGTTGGTGAGCCAGAAGACGAACAGGCCGGCCGCCCACGAGACCAGCGCGGCCGTCGGGCCGGACCTGCGGAACAGCGGCAGCATGCCGAGCAGCAGCGGGATCGAGATCGGGCCCATGAGGCCGGCCACCCACTTGATGACGACCGTGATGATGTCCTTCAGCACCGGGCTGTTGACCTGCGTGGCCACGGCCATCGACAGCGCGATGAACGCCACCGTGGTGACCCGGGCCGCGACCAGGCCTGCCCTGGTGCCCCAGGCCCTCGCAGCGCGGGACAGCACCGGGATCACGTCGCGGGTGAAGACCGAGGCGATCGCGTTGGCGTCGGAGGAGGCCATCGCCATCGTGTGCGAGAAGAAGCCCGCGATCACCAGGCCGAGCAGGCCGTGCGGGATGAGCTGGGTGGTCAGCAGCGCGTAGGAGTCGCTCGCGTCCGGCTTGGTCGCGTGGACCAGCAGCGGCGCGGCCCACATCGGGAAGAACAGCAGCAGCGGCCAGACCGCCCACAGCGCGGCCGACAGCCGCGCGCCGCGCGCCGCCTGCGCCGCGGTCGGCGCGGCCATGTAGCGCTGGGCCTGGTTCCACATGCCGCCGTTGTACTCGAACGTCTTGATGAACAGGAACGCGAGCAGGAACGTCATCGTGTACGGGCCGTTGAGCGGGTTCGCGTGATCGGGCGGCAGCCGGTCCCACATGCCGCCCACCGCGCCGATGCCGCCGAGCTTGGCGAGGACGGCGAAGAGCATCACGACACCGGCGAGAAGCTGGATGACGAACTGCCCGAAGTCGGTGAGCGCGTCGGCCCACAGGCCGCCGACCGTGCAGTAGACGGCGGTGACGACGCCGGTGATGAGGATGCCCTGGTTGAGCGACAGGCCGGTGAACGTCGACAGCAGCGTGGCGATCGCGGCCCACTTCGCGCCGACGTCCACGATCTTCAGCAGGCCGCCCGACCACGCGAGCGCCTGCTGGGTCGGCACGTTGTACCGCTTGGCGAGGAACTCCAGCGGCGAGCTGACCCTGAGCTTCGAGCGGATCCGGTTCAGCCTCGGGGCGAACAGCACCGAGCCGATCGCGATGCCGATCGCGATCGGGAAGGCCCAAGTGACGTACGAGGTGGCGCCGTAGAGGTAGGCGATGCCGGCGTACCCGGTGAACATGACGGCGCTGTAGCCGGACATGTGGTGCGAGATCCCGGCCAGCCACCAGGGCATCTTGCCCCCGGCGGTGAAGAAGTCACTGATATTGCCGATGCGCCGGTGCGAGTAGACGCCGATCCCCACCATGACGATGAAATAGGCGCCGAGAACGTACCAGTCCAAATGGTTCACGCGCGTCGTACCTCCGGGTGAACGGCGGCACCCGGACCGACAACCGCCTGGCCTCGTTACGATGCGCCCGCCCGCCGCCCGTCGTCAATGGCGGGTTCGCAGGTCACGGGCGTACGGGAGGGCGCATCGAGGCCGTGACGCAGGTCACAGGCCGTTCACGTTTCTGAACCTGCTTCGCGTATCTGAATCGTTATCAGGAACGGCCTTGATCTCGCACAGGGCGGGGGGTGAAAGTGTGCGGCGAAATGAGATTCCAGCAAGCGGCACACAACGGACCCGTCACCGCCTGGCACCGGTGATCGTCCGGCACGGCACGTACGCGAGCGGGAGGTCGAGAGGCACCGCCCGCCCTGTGCGTGAGCATGCCCGGGAGCGTGAGAGAGAAGGTCAGACGGCCGCGAGCACGGCGGAGCGGCGTTCGAGGGCGGCCGACAGGACCGCGAGCACGAGCGCGGAGGCGGTGAGGAGGGCACCGACCCAGTTCGGCGCGGTGTAGCCAAGGCCCGCCGCGATGACGAGGCCCCCGAGCCAGGAGCTCAGGGCGTTGCCGAGGTTGAAGGCGCCGATGTTGACGGCCGAGGCCAGCGTCGGCGCGCCGTGGGCCAGGTCGAGCACGCGCTTCTGCAGCGGCGGCACGGTGGCGAAGCCGAGCGCTCCGATCAGGGCGACGGTCACCGCGGCGAGGACCTTGCTGTGCGCGGTCAGCGTGAAGGCGGCGAGGACGACCGCGAGGGCGCCCAGCGAGACGTACAGCATGGGCATCAGCGCGCGATCGGCGAACCTTCCGCCGACGAGGTTGCCGGCGACCATGCCGAGGCCGAAGAGGACCAGCAGCCAGGTGACCGCCCCTTCGGGGTAGCCGGTGACCCGGACCATCATCGGCGCGATGTACGTGATGGCCGCGAAGACGCCGCCGAAACCGAGCACGGTCATGCCCATCGCCAGCAGCACCTGGACGTCGCGCAGGGCGGCCACCTCGTGGCGCAGGCGTACGCCCTCGGGCCGCGGCATCTCCGGCACGAGCACCGCGATGCCGATCAGGCCGACGGCGCCGAGCCCGGCGACGATGGCGAAGGTGGTCCGCCAGCCGGCGACCTGGCCGACCAGGGTGCCGAGGGGTACGCCGACGACGTTGGCCACGGTGAGGCCGGTGAACATCAGCGCGATCGCACCGGCCCTCCGGTGCGGGGCGACCAGTTCGGCCGCGACCACGGAACCGATGCCGAAGAACGCGCCGTGCGCCAGCGAGGCGACCACCCGGCCCGCCAGCATCACCCCGAAGCCCGGTGCGAGGGCCGAGAGCAGGTTGCCGGCGATGAACAGTCCCATCAGCAGCATCAGCACGCGCTTGCGGGACATGGTCGTCCCCAGCACGGTCATCGGCGGGGCGCCGACGACCACGCCCAGGGCGTACCCGGTGACGAGCAGGCCCACGGTCGGGATGGAGACCCCGAGGTCGGACGCCACCTGCGGGAGCAACCCCGTGATCACGAACTCGGTGGTCCCGATCCCGAAGGCCCCGATGGCGAGGGCTACGAGTGCGAGAGGCATGAGGAGGTCCCCCAACAATTGCAGGAGCAAGTAACAGGCGCAGACAATAGTTGCAAACGCTGGATACTTGCAAGCGCGGGCTATTGCAGGAGTGGAGTATCCTCGTC
The DNA here is from genome assembly GCF_002027145.1 of Microbispora sp. GKU 823. Classification (NCBI taxonomy): domain Bacteria; kingdom Bacillati; phylum Actinomycetota; class Actinomycetes; order Streptosporangiales; family Streptosporangiaceae; genus Microbispora; species Microbispora sp. GKU 823. The sequence continues at coordinate 15,523 of NZ_MWJN01000025.1, forward strand.
TCAGTCACGTACGGAGGGAGAGTCGATGACGGCCGCCGATCCCGCCCTCACCGCACTCGCGCAGGGCTGGTGCGCGCTCTCCCTGCTGCACGAGAGGATCGAGGCGCACATCGAGCGCGCCCTGCAGAGCAAGCACGGCCTGAGCGTGCGGGAATACTCCCTGCTCGAAACGCTCAGCCGGCAGCACGACGGCCCCGGCGGCCATCTGCAGATGAAGCAGGTCGCCGACGCCGTGGTGCTCAGCCAGAGCGCGACGACGCGCCTGGTGACCCGGCTCGAAGAGCGGGGGCTGCTCACCCGCTACCTCTGCCCCACCGACCGCCGGGGGATCTACACCGACGTCAGCCCCGAGGGCCTGGCGCTGCTCGCCGAGGCCCGGCCCACGAACGACGCCGCCCTGCGGGAAGCCCTCGACCAGGCCGCCCAGAACCCCAGGCTCGCCCCTCTGGTCGAAGCGGTCGAATCACTGCATGCGCGCTAGTGCTGTGACCGGAAACGATCACTGGGTTGGCCCGTAAGACGGTCCTGCCGGTTGATGACCCTGGCCAACTCCAGCCACCGCAACCACATCGTCCAGACCCGGGCCCTGCACGCCTACCTGCGCTGCGTAACGCCCACGCCCGTCGCCGCGAACGTGCCCGCATCCGTCGCGAGAAGGGTCTCCGCCGGGGCGGCCGACCCCTTGCAGCAGCCGCCTGAAATCCTCACCCAACCTGGTGATCGTTTCCGGTGACAGCACTAGGCGCGCCGGTGGTCGCCGCTCGCGCCGTCGATGAGCTCGCGCACGATGTCCATGTGGCCGACGTGCCGAGCGGTCTCCTCGATCATGTGAATGAGCACCCAGCGCAGCGTCATCCTCTCGCCGCGCTCGTTGGTGCCGAGGTCCTCGAGGCCGAACTTCTCGATGACCTCGTCCGAGGACGCGCGGGCGCGGGCGTAGAAGGCGAGGACGTCGGCCGTGGTCTCGCCGGGGCCGACGCGAAGGTCGGCGTCCTCGTCATCGTCGTCGAACGGGAGCTCCTCGTGCTCCTGCCCGAACGTGTCGGCGAACCACCAGTATTCGACGGCCGCCAGATGCTTGACCAGGCCCAGGAGGTTCGTCCCAGACGGGGTCATGGGGCGTCGCAGCGCCTCGTCGTCCAGGCCCTCGACCTTCCACAGCACCGCGTCGCGATGCCGGTCCATGCTGGCCTGGAGGCTTTCCTTCTCACCACCGGTGAACGGGACTGTTTTCATGCCCGGAACGTAACAGTCGCCCCGTCACTCGGGGTAACTGGTGGGGCCACCCGTCACACCCGCCATGGACCTCGAACGGCGTGTCATCAGACCCGACGAACGTATGTGGTCAACGCACTAGAGCACGTACTGCACGGCCGCGCGGGCGGCGAGGATCGGCGTGATGCACTCGTCGATCACCGCCCGGTGGGCCGGGTGGTCGCGGTAGACGACGTAGTCCTCCGGGGAGTCGAAGTCGGCGACCACGCCGAAGGAGAAGTTGCCCTGGTTGACCCCGGCGTCCGGGCCGATCTGGTAGGAGCGCAACTCGGGGATGACGTCCGGCAGGCCGCCCAGCCGCCTGGCCACCTCGGCGCGCTGCTCCTCGGTGGCGTCCTCGGTCCACTTCAGCAGCACGACGTGGCGGAACATGCACTCCCCCTGGGACGAGACGCACGCGGCCCGGCGGCCGCGCCCTTCACGGCGCTCATCCTCTCATCTCCCGTGCCCGCGGGGCGCACCACCGCCCCGCGGACACCGCCGTCCCGATCCGTGGCCTCGCCTCAGAGCCAGTGCCACTCGATGGAGGCCCGCCTGCGCCGGCCGGCGAGCCACTCGCCGAAGGCGGTCGCGCCCGCCGCGGCCAGCGTCTCCGGGTCGTCCGTCGCCACCCGGCGCTCCAGCAGGATCCCGGTCAGATAGCCGTCGCCGTACGCCACCGGGCCGACCAGCGTGTCGTGCGCGGCGTGGCGCAGGGGCGCGGGCAGGTCCCTGGCCCACCGCTCGCCCACGGTCACCACGGCCTCCCCGCAGCCCACCAGGCCGCCCACACCGCGCAGCAACTCCCCGTTCACCGGCTGCGAGCCCGTCACCCACAGGGCACGTACGCGGTCGAAGTCGCAGCGGTGGGCCGCGAAGTATCCCGGGGCCAGCTCGGCCTCCTTGCGCCGGCGAAAGCGCCGTCGCCGCGCGATTCCGGCGATGAACGTCTCGAACTGCTCGCCGGACAGCGACATCTCCGCCAGCCAGGCCAGCGTGGAAACCCGGTCACGCAGATCGTGGCCGGCGCGGAACTCCTCGGCGGCGGCCCGGATTTCGGCGTCGTCGAGGGGCTCGCCGTCCTCCAGCGTCTCGTTCATCAGCAGGCACTGCTCGACGATCTCGTCGTGGACGTCGCGGTCGCCGTACGGCCGCCGGGGCAGCAGCATGAGCGCCTCGGCGACGCGCAGGCGCACGCGGTCGACGGTGACCAGATATCCGGCGGCCCAATTTCCGGCGGCCCAATTTCCGGCGGCCCAGTGTTCCGAGTGCTCGGCCGGCCGGGGCACGCCGTCGTCCGGGGAGGCGGAAAGGGCGACGGAAAGGGCCACGGTGCCACCCTCCGGATGTTCGACGAGCAGGTCGTAGTCGACGAGCGGGCTGTCCTGACGCAGGCCGACGATGAGCCGGCCCCGCGCCTCCGGGTGGCTGGCCGCCCACGCGGCGGCCAGGCTCCTGGCCTCGGGCACGGCCGTACGGGGGCGGCGCAGGCCGCGCAGCAGTTCGACGGCGTCGGCGAGGACCGCGGCGAACGCGGTCACCGATACGGCGGTCATGCCGCCGTCACCCGTGACCCGGCGGGGAACTCAGCGCTGTCCCACCAGGTCACGGGGACACCCGGGCGCTCGGTCTTCGGGAGGACCCGGCGCTCGGTGGTGTCCTGCCGGTCGCTCAGTATGAGGATCACAAGCGAACGGTAGGAATCCGAGCTTGAACCTCACTGGTTCCGATCTTGCATTCGACTTGACCGGTCCCCGCTCAGCTCCAGGCGAGCATGCGGAGGGGGTCCTCCAGCATGGCGCCGACGTCGCGCAGGACGTACGAGCCCAGCTCGCCGTCGACCACGCGGTGGTCGAACGACAGCGCCAGCGTGGTGACCTTGCGGACCGCGAGCTGCCCGTCGACCACCCAGGGCATGTCCCTGATCTGGCCCACGGCGAGGATCGCCACCTCTCCCGGGTTGAGGATCGGCGTGCCCGCGTCGACGCCGAAGACGCCCACGTTGGTGATCGTGATCGTGCCGCCGCTCAGCTCGGCGGGCTGGCACTTCCCGGCCCGCGCGCGGTCGGTGAGCTCGCCGAGCGCCCGGGCGAGCTCGGGCAGCGACATCGCGTCGGCGTCCTTGACGTTCGGCACGATCAGCCCGCGGTCGGTGGCGGCGGCGATGCCGAGGTTCACGTAGTGCTTGACCACGATCTCCTCGCCGGTCCACGTGGCGTTGATCATCGGGTGCCGCTTCACCGCGGTGATCAGCGCCTTCGCCACGAGGAGCAGCGGGGAGACCTTGACCTCGGCGAACTCGGGCAGCGTACGCAGCCGTCTGACCGCCTCCATCGTCTCGGTCACGTCGACCTGCAGCCACTCGGTCACGTGCGGGGCCGAGAACGCGCTGGCCACCATCGCCTGCGCGGTCGCCTTCCTGACCCCCCTTGACCGGTATGCGCTCCTCCCGCGCCCCGGGCTCCCACCACGCCGCGGCCGGAACGGGGGCGGGCGCCGCCACCGCGGCCTCCACGTCCGCCCGGGTGATCGACCCCTGGGGGCCGGTGCCCGTGAGGGTGGTCAGGTCGACGCCGAGGTCCCTGGCGAGCTTGCGGACCGGCGGCTTGGCCAGGACGCGTGCCCGTGCCGACGCCGCGGACCCGTTGCCCTGGACCGCACCGGCCGGAGCGGCCGGAGCAGGAGTGGGCAGCGCGGGCGTGACGGTCCGGGCGGGCGAAACCGGCGCCACCGGCGGAGCAGGCGGAGCCGACGAGACCGGCGAAGCGGGCGGAGCGGACGTGGCGGACTTGCGGGGACGGCGGCGGGTGGCGCTCGTCTTGACGCCGTACCGACCAGCACCGGCTGGCGCTCCTCCTTGGCCGGAGCGCCGTTCCGCACGTCCGGCACCATGTCGTCCGCCAGCGCCTCCCGGCCCGCGCCGGCGTCGTCACCGCCCTCGCCGTCCTCGACCGCGATGATCGGGGCGCCGACGTCCACGGTCTGGCCCTCGCCGACCATCAGGGCGGAGACGGTGCCCTCGTAGGGGCACGGCAACTCGACGACGGCCTTGGCCGTCTCGATCTCCACGATCGTCTGGTTGATCTTCACCGAGTCGCCCGGGGCGACGTGCCACTTGACGATCTCGGCCTCGGTCAGTCCCTCGCCCACGTCGGGGAGTCTGAACTCACGGAGCATGAGAAGTCCCTCCCCCTCAGTACGCGAACGAGCGGTCCACGGCGTCGAGCACGCGGTCCAGGTCGGGCAGGTAGTGGTCCTCAAGCCGGGACGGCGGGTACGGCGTGGAGAACCCGCCCACCCGCAGCACCGGCGCCTCCAGGCTGTAGAAGCAGCGCTCGGTGACGCGCGCCGCGATCTCGGCCCCGAAGCCGGTGAAGACGGGGGCCTCGTGGACGACGACGCACCGCCCGGTCCGCGTCACGGACTCGGTCAGGACGTCCACGTCGAGGGGGTTGAGCGAGCGCAGGTCGATGACCTCGATGTCCCGCCCGTCCTCCTCCGCCGCCGCGGCGGCCTCCAGGCAGGTCTTCACCATCGGCCCGTACGCGACCAGCGTGACGTCGCGGCCCTGCCGTACGGTGCGGGCGCGGTCGAGCGGCAGGCCGGGGGCGGAGAGGTCGACGTCGGCCTTGTCCCAGTAACGGCGCTTGGGCTCGAAGAAGATGATCGGATCGTCACAGCGGACGGCGTCCTGGATCATCGTGTACGCGTCCGCCGGGTTCGAGCACGCGACCACCCGCAGGCCCGCGGTGTGGGTGAAGTACGCCTCGGGCGACTCCGAGTGGTGCTCGACCGCCCCGATGCCGCCGCCGCAGGGAATGCGTACGACGACCGGCAGCTTGAGCGTGCCGAGCGACCGCAGCGGCATCTTGGCCAGCTGCGTGATGATCTGGTCGGCGGCCGGGAACACGAACCCGTCGAACTGGATCTCGCAGACCGGCCGGTAGCCGCGCAGGGCCAGGCCGATCGCCGTCCCGATGATGCCCGACTCGGCGAGCGGCGTGTCGATCACGCGGTCCTCGCCGAAGTCCTTCTGCAGGCCGTCGGTGACGCGGAAGACGCCGCCGAGCTTGCCGACGTCCTCTCCCATCACGAGCACCTTGGGGTCGTCCTCCATCGAGCGGCGGAGGCCCTCGTTCAACGCCTTGGCGAGAGTCAGTGTGGTCATCGTTCGAATCCCGCCAGGTAGGTCAGGTACTGCTCGCGTTCCTCGTCGAGGAGTGGGTGGTCACCGGCGTACACGTGATCAAAGATAGCCCCGGGTGGCGGGTCGGGCAGCGCAAGGCACCGGCTTCGCACGTCCTTGCCGAGCGCGTCGGCCTCGGCGTCGATCTTCTCGAAGAACTCCTGGTCGGCGAGCTGGTTCTTGAACAGGTACGCCTTGACCCGCTCGATGGGGTCCTTCAGCTTCCACGCCTCCAGCTCGTCGGCGAGGCGGTAGCGGGTGGGGTCGTCGGAGGTGGTGTGCGCGCCCATGCGGTAGGTGAACGCCTCGATCAGCGTCGGCCCCTGCCCCTCGCGGGCGTTCTGCAGCGCGCGGCGGGTCACGGCGAGGCAGGCGAACACGTCGTTGCCGTCCACGCGGATCCCGGGGAAGCCGAAGCCGGACGCCCTCTTGTAGAGCGGGATCTTCGACTGCTTCTCCAACGGCTCGGAGATGGCCCACTGGTTGTTCTGGCAGAAGAACACGATGGGGGCGTTGAACACCGAGGCCCAGATGAAGGACTCGTTCACATCGCCCTGGGAGGTCGCGCCGTCGCCGAAGTAGACGATCGTGGCCGCCTCGGCGCCGTCCCGCTGGATGCCCATGGCGTAGCCGACCGCGTGCAGGGTCTGGGAGCCGATGACGATCGTGTAGAGGTGGAAGTTGTGCTCGGCCGGGTCCCATCCGCCGTTGCTGACGCCGCGGAACAGGCCGAGCAGCTTGACCGGGTCGACGTCGCGGCACCAGGCCACGCCGTGCTCCCGGTATGTGGGGAAGACCATGTCGGCGTCCGTGAGCGCCCGGCCGGAGCCGATCTGCGCCGCCTCCTGCCCGAGCAGGGACGCCCAGATGCCGAGCTCGCCCTGCCGCTGGAGCGCGACGGCCTCCAGGTCGACGCGGCGGACGAGGACCAGGTCACGGTAGAGGGAGCGGACCTCCTCCGCGGTCAGCTCGATGTCGTAGTCGGGATGCTCGACCCGTTCCCCTTCCGGGGTGAGCAGTTGGACGAGCTCCGGGGGTGCGTCTACAGGTGCGTCTACACCACGAGGGGCGTCGGCTGTCACGTTGCCACTCCTGTGCGTGTCGGGCCCTCGCGGGTGGGGTCACCCCCGCAGGAAGGCCGGGTCGTCTGGCGTACGGCCGCTGGGGTGGGCGACCGGGCGCATATGGGGACATCGTGGCAGAACTCACACCCCTTAGCGCAAGACCCCGCCCGCCCGTCCACACTTCTCCGATTCCCGGACTGTGGGACGCCACACCCCCGGCGCCACGCCTCAGGAGCGGTGGACCACTCGTCCGCCCAGCATCGTCAGCCACGCGTCCACCGCCGCCAGCTCGTCCACGCCGAGGCGGTCGAGGTCGTGGTCCAGGACGACGACGTCGGCCAGCTTGCCCGGCGTCAGGGAGCCGATCCGGTCCTCCATCCGCAGCGCGTACGCCGCGTCGGCCGTGTGGGCGCGCAGCGCCTCGTCCAGGGTGACGGCGTGGTCGGCGCCGATGGGGTCGCCCTCCCGGGTGCGCCGCCGTACGGCGTTGGCCACCGTCTCCATCGGCCGCAGTGAGGACACGAACGAGTCGCTCGACAGCACCGGGCGGAGCCCGGCGTCGATCTCCTCGCGCATCGGCTGGAGCCGGTGGGCGCGGCGCTCCCCCAGCCGCCGTACGAAGTCCCTGCCGCTGTCGTGCAGGAAGTTCGGCTGGTTGACCGGGATCACGCCGAGCGCGGCGAAATCGCGCACCTGGTCGGGAGTCGGGTGGCCGCAGTGCTCGATGCGCGGCCGGGCGTCGTCCCCCGACACGGCCACCGCGGCCTTGATCGCGTCGAGCGTGTAGGCCATCGCGAGATCGCCCTGCGTGTGGATGCCGACCTGCCAGCCCGCTTCGGCCGCCTTGCGGACGAGGTCGGTGAGGCGCTCGGGCCGGTGATAGGTGGAGCCGGTGAACTGGCCGCCCTCGCCGTACGGCTCGCTGAACAGGGCGGTGCCGCCGAGCAGTGTGCCGTCACAGTAGAACTTCATCGCGCCCAGGCGCAGCATGTCGTCGCCGAAGGGACCGGCCAGGCCGAGCGCGGCCAGGTCGTCCAGCATGTGCGACAGGGGCATGCAGACCGTGCGGACCGGCAGCGTGCCCGCGGCGTGCGCGGCCCGGTAGATCGACAGCTCCCGGCGGGACACCTGGGGGTCGCACACCGTCGTGAGCCCCGCCGCCAGGTACTTCTCACCGGCGGCGGCGAGCCAGGACAGCAGCTGCTCCGCCGGGAGATCGGTGTGGAAGTTGGGGCCGTGGCAGCCGATGTCCACCGCGGTCGGCAGCAGCAGCTGCATCGCGGAGTCCAGCACCATCCCGGTGAGCCGGCCGCCCTCGTCACGCAGGAAGGCGCCGCCGACCGGGTCGGGCACGTCCGCGGTGATGCCCCGCCACGCCAGCGCGGCGGAGTTGACCACGGCGTGGTGGCCGGAGACGTGGTAGACGATCACCGGGTGCTCGGTCGTCGCCTCGTCCAGGTCGCGCCGGGAGGGCCGGCCCCCGGGGAACTTCGCGTCGTCCATGCCGAACGCCCTGATCCACTGGCCCGGCGGCGTACGCTCCGCCTCCGCGGCGATCACCGCCACCAGGTCGGCGGCGCTCCCCACGGCCGGGTAGCGGGCGTCGACGGACACCAGCGACTCGGCGTGGACAGCAGGTGGTTGTGCGGGTCGATGAACCCCGGCAGCACCGTGCGGCCGCCGGCGTCGATCACCTCGGCGCCGGGTCCGGCCACGGCCGACACGTCCGCGTCCCGGCCGACGGCGAGGATGCGGCCGTCGCGTACGGCCAGGGCCTCTCCCCTGGGCGCACCGGGGTCCATGGTGCGGACCTTGGCGTTGGTGATGACGATCGCGGACAAGACTCCTCCAACTACTGGATCACTGGGAGACGGCGGGAACGCCGGGGACGGCCGGGGTGTCGCGGTGGCGCGGCGCGACGGCCAGGCACACCACGCTGAGCAGGCACATCCCGATCAGCAGCCCGATGGCGGGCGCGGGCCCCCCGCCGCCGGCCTTGACGAGGGCGGTCGCCGCCAGCGGCGAGAGCCCGCCGAAGATCGCCCCGGCCACCTGGTAGGACAGCGACATGCCCGTGTAGCGGACGTTCGGGGGGAACATCTCCGCGAGCAGCGTGGCCATCGGCCCGTACGTCGCGGACATGGCCAGCCGCATGAGGCCCAGCATCAGGAAGATGAGGACCGTGTTGCGCGTCCCCATCACCGTGAACTGCGGCACCGCCAGCAGGGCCACGGCGACCAGCCCCACGATCACCACGCGGCGCCCGCCGACCCTGTCGCCGAGCCACGAGATGGCGAGCGTGGCGACGAGTTCGACGAACGCCGCGAAGCTGAGCCCGTTGAGCACCACCTGCTCCTCGACGCCGACGTCCGCGCCGGTCGCGTACGCGAGCAGGAAGGTCGTCGCGATGTAGTAGCCGCCGATGGCCACGGGGAGCGCCCCGATGCCGAGCAGCACGGGCCGCCACGACGACCGCAGCACCGCCCTGATCGGAAGCTCCGCGGCGGCCGCGGGCGCGCTCTCGCGCCGCTGCCTGACCTGCTCGAAGACCGGCGACTCCTCGACCCGCAGCCGGATGAACATGCCGACGAGCACCAGGACCGCCGAGACCAGGAACGGCACTCGCCAGGCCCACTCGCGCAGGGCCTCGTCGCCGAGCGAGGTCATCAGGCTGAACGCCCCGGTCGCGAGCAGGGCGCCCGCGGAGTTGCCGAGCTGGGCGAACGAGCCGTAGAAGGTCTTCTTCCCCTCCGGGGCGTGCTCGACCGCCATCAGCGCGGCCCCGCCCCACTCGCCGCCGACGGCGAGGCCCTGGACGAACCGCAGCAGCACCAGCAGCGCGGGGGCCGCCGCTCCGACGGAGGCGTAGGTGGGCAGCAGTCCGACGGCGAAGGTGGCCACGCCCATCATCAGCAGCGTGACGACCAGGGCCGACTTGCGGCCCAGACGGTCGCCGAAGTGGCCGAACACCACGCCGCCCAGGGGACGCGCGAAGAACCCGACGGCGTACGTCGCGAACGCCGCCATGACGCCGACCAGCGGATCGGTGGACGCCGGGAAGAAGACCTGCCCGAAGACGAGGGCGGCGGCGGTCGCGTAGACGTAGAAGTCGTACCACTCGATCGTGGTGCCGATGAAGGCCGCGAACGCGGCCCGGCGGGGAGTTCGTCGGTCCATGAGGTCCTCCGGTGGGTTGGGGGTTGGAGAGACCGTAAGACCAGGTCAGACGCGAGCACTGTGGGCGATGTGCACTATCGTCGGGGCTTTCTCGGGCGAAGCGCACAGGAGAGGTCATGCCGCTCACCGTCGCCGACGTGCTGGCCATGCCGATGCTGGAGATTACCCTGCTGGCGGGCCGCGACGGGCTGGGCAACCACGTGAGGTGGGCCCACGTGACCGAGCTGGCCGATCCCGTGCCCTGGCTGCGCGGCGGCGAGCTGGTCATGACGGTCGGGCTCGGGCTGCCCGCGTCGGCACGCGGGCGCGCCGAGTACGTCGAGCGGCTGAGCGGGGCGGGCTGCGCCGCCCTGGCCTTCGCGCTGGACGAGCACCTGACCGAGATACCCCCCGAGATCGTCGAGACCGCGGCCCGCCTCGGGCTGCCCCTGCTTGAGGTCACCGGCAGGACGCCGTTCGTCGCCGTGACGGAGGCCGTGGCCCGCTGGCACGCGGACGAGCGGGTCCGCGGCGAGCGGCGGGCGGCTGCGGCGCAGGAGGCGATGGCCCGCGCCGCGCTGCGGCACGGCTCGCTCGGCATCCTCCGCGCGCTCGCCGAGCACACCGACTGCGAGACGCTCCTGCTCCGATCCCCGGGGACGGCCCCGCGTGTCCCATCCGGAGGGAGCCCGGCCGTGGCACGCGGAGGCCGCGGAGGCGGTCGGCCAGCTCACCGGGCCCCGGGCTCGATGGTGATCGACAAGGGCGACCGGGTCCTCCAGGTGCAGAGCCTCGGCTTCACCGGGCCGCCCCGCGGCTGGCTCGCCCTGCGCGGCGCGTCGACCGAGTGGCACACCAGGATCCTGGCCAACCAGGCGGCGAGCCTGCTGGCGATCGAACTGGTGGGGCTGCACCGGGCCCGCGCCCGCGCGCACGCCCAGCGCGCCGCCGTGCTGAGCGCCGTCCTCGACAGCGCCGTCCTCGGCAGCGCCGCTCTCGGCTGTGCCGTCGATCGTGCCGCCGCCGATCGTGCCGCGACCGGTGCGGGCCCGGCGGCGCCGCTGTTCACGGCCAGTCGGCTCGCCGAGATCTGCCCCATGCCGCCACCGCCGTACGAGGTGATCGTGGCCGTGGCCCGTACGGAGGGCGAGGCCCCGGCGCTGGCCGATCCCGCGCTGGACGCGCTGAGCGACGTCATGGGAGACCCGGCAGCCGAGGAGACCGTGTTCGTCTGCCCGCGCGCCGGCGGGCTGCTCCTGGTGGTGCCGCAGACCGATCCCCGGCTCGGCCCCGCCCTGGTCGAACGGCTGGGCGCGCTCACCGGCCTGGACATCTCCGCGGGAGCGTGCGGCGCGCGGGACATCGGCGAGATCCCGTCCGCCGTACGGCACGCGACGGCCCTCGCGGCGGGCCCGGGATACACGCACGTCGACGACCTCGAGCCATGGGCGCTGCTGCGCGACGCCCTGGACCCCGAGGGCGTGGCCCGCTTCGCCGACGTGGTGCTCAAGCCGCTGCGGGAGCACGATCTGCGGCACGGCGGCGCCCTCGTCCCCTCCGTCCGGACCTTCCTCGACTGCGGCGCGAGCGTCGAGGCGGCGGCGCGACGTCTCGGCGTGCACAGGAACACGATGCGGGCCCGCCTGCAGACGGCCGAGCGCGTCTGCGGGCGCGACCTCGGCAAGGCGCGCGACCGCCTGGAGTTGTGGCTCGCCCTGTCCCTGGACGAGTTCGTCCCGCCGGGGCGCAGGAACTGAGCGCGGCATCGGGCCGGCCGCGGGAACCGGCCGGGCGCCCGCTTCGAGCACCGCTCGGCGCGGCGCCCGGCCCGTCGCGGGCGTGACGACGGGGCGGCACTAGGCTTGACCCAGGCGGACCCCCGAACGGGCGCACCTTTCCCGGACCGGCGGGCCCTCATTCGAATTGGAGGAAACATCGTGGCGCGCGTCATCGTCGACGTCATGCTCAAGCCGGAGATCCTCGACCCGCAGGGCCAGGCGATCGCCAGGGCGCTGCCGCGACTCGGCTTCTCCGGGGTGTCCGGGGTGCGGCAGGGCAAGCGGTTCGAGCTGGAGCTGGACGGCCCGGCCGACGAGGCCGCGCTTTCGGATGTCCGAAAGATGGCCGAAACCCTGCTCGCGAACACGGTCATCGAGGACTTCTCGATCCGCGTCGAGGAGTGAAGTGGCGCATTTCACACCACTGTTCCCGCAGCTTGTCTACCCCTAATCAGGCATCGGTCCGTCTCGAACCCGCCTATCAGGTGCGTCCTGAATAACGAGGACGTGATTTTGCGGTTAGCCCTGATTCATCGGGGAAGCCTACCTTGGTGACCTTCGACACCGGGGAGGGGTCCGGTGGATATTGAGTTCTCACTGGCGATGCCACGGGACGCGATCGGCATCCCGATGGTCCGCCGCGTGGTGGGAGACGCGCTGCGGTCTCTCGGGGTGACCGAGGAGTGCGTGTCCGACATACTCCTGGCCACATCCGAGGCGTGCGCCAACGCGGTGCGGCATGGTGGTCCCGCCAACCGCTACGAGGTCATGGCCACCATTGGCAACGGCCGCTGTGAGCTGCGCGTCGCCGACGAAGGCGAGGGGCTGCACATGATCCCCCGCCAGTATCCACCGGCGGAGACCGAGAACGGCCGGGGCATCCTGATCATGCGCGCCGTCGTGGACGATCTCTCGTTCGACATCACACCCGGGCGCGGCACGACCGTGCGCCTGTCCAAGGAACTCGACTGGGACGAGGACGCCATCGCCCACCACCTCACTCTCGATCGCCACCTCGCCGGGGTCTGAGGACCCCGGCTCCGCATCACACCGGGCTCGGGGAACCCCGGCGTGACGGGTGATCGGAAGTGGGCCTCCGCGGGGGGAGCCGATTTGGCGGCTCCGATACCCTGAGGTGTACCGCCACAGACCGCCGTCCGGCCAGATGACGGTGGCGTGCGCCTTGGAGGGAAAACTGTCATGAGCGCTGCCCGGGTGGGCGTCGTCACCTTCCCCGGAACACTCGACGACCAGGACGCCGCGCGAGCCGTACGGCTGGCCGGAGCGGAGGCGGTGCCCCTGTGGCACGCCGATCACGACCTCAAGGGAGTCGACGCCGTCTTCCTGCCCGGCGGGTTCTCCTACGGCGACTATCTTCGCTGCGGGGCGATCTCCCGGTTCTCCCCTCTCATGACCGAGCTGATCCCGGCCGCCCAGGGCGGGCTGCCCGTGCTCGGCACCTGCAACGGCTTCCAGATCCTCTGCGAGGCGCACCTGCTGCCGGGCGCGCTGACCCGCAACGAGGGTCTCCACTACATCTGCCGCGACCAGCGCATCCGCGTGGAGAGCACGCGTACGGCGTGGACGGCGGACTTCGCGGAAGGCCAGGAGATCGTGTTGCCGATCAAGCACGGCGAGGGCCGTTACGTGGCCGACGCGGCGACGCTGGCGGCGCTGGAGGGCGAGGGCCGGGTGGTCTTCCGCTACGCGGGCGGCAACCCGAACGGCTCGCTCAACGACATCGCCGGGATCACCAACGAGGCCGGGAACATCGTCGGCCTCATGCCCCACCCCGAGCACGCGGTCGAGGACCTGACCGGCGCGCCGAGCGTGGACGGCCGCGGTTTCTTCACCTCCATCCTGAAGCGGCTGGTGAACGCGTGAGCACTCTCGACAGCGTCAGGCGCGCGCAGGAGACGCCGGACGAGCGCCAGCCGTACGCCGAGCTGGGCATGAAGGACGACGAGTACCAGCGCGTACGCGAGATCCTCGGGCGCCGGCCGACCAGCTCCGAGCTGGCGATCTACTCGGTGATGTGGAGCGAGCACTGCTCCTACAAGTCGTCCAAGGTGCACCTGCGGCAGTTCGGGACCAAGGCGCCCGAGTCGGAGGCCCTGCTCGTCGGCATGGGCGAGAACGCCGGCGTGGTCGACATCGGCGACGGCTGGGCCGCCACCTTCAAGATCGAGTCGCACAACCACCCGTCGTACGTCGAGCCGCACCAGGGCGCCGCGACCGGCGTCGGCGGCATCGTGCGCGACATCATGTCGATGGGCGCCCGGCCGGTCGCGGTCATGGACTCGCTGCGCTTCGGCGGGGCCGACCAGCCCGACACGCGCCGCGTGTTGCCGGGCGTGGTCGAGGGCATCAGCCACTACGGCAACTGCCTCGGCCTGCCCAACATCGGCGGCGAGGTCGTCTTCGACCCCTGCTACATCGGCAACCCGCTGGTCAACGCCCTGTGCGTCGGCCTGCTGCGCAAGGACCAGATCAAGCTGGCCACCGCGCCAGGCCCCGGCAACAAGGTCGTGCTGTTCGGCGCCAGGACCGGCGCGGACGGCATCGGCGGGGCGTCGGTGCTGGCGTCGGCCACCTTCGAGGACGAGTCGCAGGCCAAGCGGCCCGCCGTGCAGGTCGGCGACCCGTTCATGGAGAAGCTGCTCATCGAGTGCTGCCTGGAGCTGTACCAGGCGGACGTGGTCGTCGGCATCCAGGACCTCGGCGCGGCCGGGGTGTCCTGCGCCACGACCGAGCTGGCCGCCAAGGGCACCGGGGGCATGGAGGTGAACCTCAACCTCGTCCCGCTGCGCGATCCCACGCTGCGGCCCGAGGAGATCCTGATGAGCGAGTCGCAGGAGCGCATGATGGCGGTCGTCACGCCCGACGACATCGCGGCCTTCATGGCGATCTGCGACAAGTGGGACGTCCCGGCGACCGTGATCGGCGAGGTCACCGACACCGGCAGGCTCGTGATGACGTGGGACGGCGAGGTCATCGTCGACATCCCGCCGGGCACGGCCGCCGACGAGGGCCCGGTCTACGAGCGCCCGTTCCACGAGCCCGCCGGGCAGGCGGCGCTCAACGCCGACGGTCCCGAGCGCCTGCCGAGGCCCGAGGACCTGCGGGAGACCCTGCTCACCCTGCTCGGCTCGCCCAACCTCGGGTCCAAGGAGTGGGTGACCTCCCAGTACGACCGGTACGTCCGGGGCAACACGGTGCTGGCCCAGCCCGCCGACTCCGGCATGCTGCGCATCTCCGAGGCCATGCCGGGCGCGCAGGAGACCACGCGTGGCATCGCGCTCGCCACCGACGGCAACGGCCGCTACGCCAAGCTCGACCCGTACACGGGGGCCCAGCTCGCGCTGGCGGAGGCGTACCGCAACGTGGCGGTGACCGGCGCGAAGCCGCTGGCCGTCACCAACTGCCTCAACTTCGGCTCGCCGGAGGACCCCGAGGTCATGTGGCAGTTCTCCGAGGCCGTGCGCGGGCTCGCCGACGCCTGCCGGATCCTGGGCGTGCCGGTGACCGGCGGCAACGTGTCGTTCTACAACCAGACCGGCTCGACCGCGATCAACCCGACGCCGGTGGTCGGCGTGCTCGGTGTGATCGACGACGTGGCGCAGCGGGTCAGGCCCGGCTTCACGGCTCCCGGCCTGCGCGTCCTCCTGCTGGGCGAGACCCGCGAGGAGTTCGGCGGCTCGGAGTGGGCGCACGTCGTCCACGGCCACCTGGGCGGCCTGCCCCCGCAGGCGGACCTGGAGGCCGAGCGCGGCCTGGCGGCGGTGCTGACCGAGGCGGCGGCCCGCGGGCTGCTGGAGGGCTCGCACGACCTGTCCGACGGCGGTCTCGCGGTCGCCCTGGCGGAGTCGTGCCTGGCCCAGGGCGTCGGCTGCACGGTGACCCTGCCGGGCGAGGACGCCTTCGTCGAGCTGTTCAGCGAGTCGGCCGCGCGGGCGCTGGTGTGCGTGCGGCCCGAGGCGTTCGACGCCCTCGCCGACTTGTGCGCCCGCCACGAGGTCCCCTGCTCCGGGCTCGGCCTCACCGGCGGTTCCGCGCTCACGGTCGAGGGCGTCCTCGACGTCCCGGTCGAGGAGCTCCGCGAGGTCCACGCGTCCGCGCTGCCTCGCATCTTCGGCTGATTCTGATCGAGTGAAAGGGCCCTTCCGGACGGATCGTCCGGAAGGGCCCTTCTCATGTCACACGGCCTGCCCGCCTCTCGCGTGCCGTCAGACTGCGTTGACGTGGCAGGTGGCGGTCATCGTCGTGGACGGGTCGCTCTCGGAGGTGGCCGTGAGCTTCACCGTGGCGTGACGGCTGCCGCCCGCGGACTGCTGGGCGAAGACGGTGACGGTCCGCTTGCCGCCGAAGTCGACGGCCGCGAGGGCGTTGGGCGTGATCGTGGTCCAGCCGTTCCCTTCGACCTCGGCCTTCAGCCGGTAGACGTCACTGTTCAGGTACGCGCTGACGTCCTCGGGGTGCTGCCCCTGGGCGGAGGCGGCCTTGCCGGTGTTGAACAGCGGGAAGCTGCACATCGACACGCCCTTCTGGGCGGCGGGGACGCCCGCGCCCGGCAGCAGCTTCACGCCCCGCTTCTGCGGGCCCGCGCCGTCGAGGGACTTGATCGCCACCGTGTACGACAGGATCCCCTTGGCGTCGCGCTGCACGTCCGTGACGTAGAAGTGCAGGCGGTTGACCTCGTCGACGTACTCGTACTGGCTGCCCGAGTCGGTGCCCGCGTGGAAGAGGGCGTCGGCGAGCTGCCGGTAGTCGCCGATCGTGATCGGGACCTTGGTGCCGTCGGGCAGCACGTAGTCGGTCATGTTGATGTCCTGCGGGTTGGCGTCGATCACCCACTCGAACGGCGCCCGGTCCTGGTTCTTGGTCTTGGCCAGGAGCACGCCGGAGTCGGGGGTGAAGGAGTCGCTGCCGATCCGGTCGACGACCTCGACGGTGTAGTTGTCGTAGCCGCCGCCGTCGCAGAGCGGGTTGGTGCGCTGGCTGCACGACCCGGTGGACTTGTCGCCGGTGTCGAAGGAGATGTTGACGCCGGTCAGCCCGCCCTCGCCCGGCTGGATCTCGCGGGCGGTCACCTTGGCGACCACCAGGCCGGAGTCGCGGAGCGCCTCACGCGACAGGCGCAGGACGTTGTCCTCGTCGACCATGCCCAGCTTGATCTTGTTGCGCAGCATGTGCTGGGCGCCCATCGACGCGCCCGCCGTGGGCGGGATCAGCCAGCGGCTGTGCGGGCCGCCTGGACCGTTGAAGCTGCCGCGGCTGAGCATCTCCCAGATGCCGGTGTAGGCCCGGACCGGCGGGTTGCCGTACGGATTGTTGTAGTTGTCCAGGACGCCGAGGATGTGGCTGAACTCGTGGGCGAAGACCCCCTGGCCGGAGCTCTCGGCCTGAACGGAGTCGACGCCGATGTTCGCGTTGGGCCAGAACGTCGAGCCGGCGGCCCAGGACGTCCATTCCACATAGCGGGTCTTGGACCAGTTGGGCAGGTTCGGGTCCGGCGGCCCGAAGTCGTCGGTGACGGCCTCCTTGGTGGGGAACTTCATCATGCCGAACTCCTGCCAGGTCGACGACTCGTCCTGGCCGGCGCTCAGGTAGAAGACGAAGTCGAACTGAGAGGCGACGTCCTTGCCGACGTCGGCGAGCCAGGCGGCGTTGCCGTCGGCGCGCAGGTTCTTGTTGCAGCTGTCCCCCGCAGGGCAGGCGTCGCGCTGGTACTCCATCGCGTACTCGTGCGACTTGCCCGGCATGCGGTACGGGCCGAACGCGGTGAGTTCGACACCGTACCGGCCGCCGGAGTCCTCCATCCAGTACTCGTGCAGGGTGTGGCCCTTGTTGAGCTGGTTCGGGGTGTTGAGGAAGTCCTGGTAGAACTTGGCGACCTTGTCACGCGGGATGTCGTGGGCCTCGGCGCTGGGGTTGCCGAAGACCGTCGAGTTCTGGGGCTGGGTGACCACGAACGGCTGGTTCGGGTAGTCCACCAGCACCAGCGCGCCCTTGAAGGTGCGCGTGGAGCCCTTGTTGGCGGGGTTCGCCCAGTCGGTGCCCGGGATCTTCTTGTAGTCCGCCCACGTCATGTGGTCGGGGTTCTTCCAGTTCTGCGGATCGATCGGCGCGACGACCCGGGACGCGCGGCCGTGCAGGGCCTGAGCCTCGTCCGGCTCGTCGCGCTGCCAGGGCTGGATCTGGGGCCAGTGGTCACGGCGCCAGGGGTGATCGGGGTCTCCACCGGGGGCCGCGGAGGCGGGAGCCGCCGTCCACGCGAGCGGGGCGAGCGCGATGGCCGCCAGTATGCCCGGGAACAGCGTTTTTGAGAGTTTCACGAATTATGACGCTATAGAGACTATTGACGCAGATCATCGGTCACTTGTAGGGAAGACGAACGGGCCCTTCTCCTACATATGTCGAAGCGTCCAGGTGGAGGCCGAGTGGTGGATCTGCAGCGAATCGTGGACGACCTCGCCCTTCGCCTCGAAAGACCTCTGCTGCTCGAGGACGGCCGCCAGCGCGTCGTCGCCTACAGCGAGCAGGACGGGCCCATGGACGACGTCCGCCGCCACTCGATCCTGCGCCGCCACACCACCCCCGACGTGCGCGACTTCCTGCGCTCCACGGGCATCCACGAGGCGACCGAGCCGCTGCGCACGCCCGGCGCCCCGGAGCTGGGGCTGCTGCCGCGGGTCTGCGTCCCCGTACGGCACGACGGCCTGCCGCTCGGCTTCCTCTGGTTCATCGACGCGGCCCCGGCCATGACCGAGCCGGAGATCGCGGTCGCGGCGGAGGCCGCGCCCACTCTGGCCCTGACCCTGTTCCATGAGAGCCTGGCCTCCGAGCTCGCCTCGCGCCGCGAACTTGAAGCCGTCACCGGCCTGCTGCTGCGCGAGCCCGACGCCAGCAGGACGCTGATCGAGGCGGGCGCGTTTCCCCACGGCACGCCCGTGACCGTGGCGGTCGCCAAGCCCGTGCACGGCGGGGCCGACGAGACCCTGCGGCTGACGCTGGAGCGCGGGCTGCTGGCCCTGCGGCGGCGCCTGGCCAGGCACCATCCCCTGCACCTGGTCCGCTACGACCATGCCGTAATCCTCACCGCGGGCACCCGCGCCTTCCCCGAGGAGATGCACGCAGCCCTCGGGACGCCGGTCCTGGTCGGGATCGGCTCGCCGCGCCCCTCGCTCTCCCTCGCGGCCGAGTCGTACGAGGAGGCGTTGCACGCCGCCGAGGTCGTCGCGAAGGTGCCGGAGTTCGGGCGCTCGGCGGAGTGGGGCCTCCTCGGCGTCTACCGCATGCTGTCCGGAGTGCCGCACGGCAACCTCCATCCGGGGCTGGCACGGCTGCTGGACGAGGCCCAGCACCGGCCGCTGCTGGAGACGCTGGAGATCTACCTCGACCTCGCCGGCAACGCCCAGGCCGTCTCCCGCCGGCTCCGTCTGCACCGCACGTCGCTCTACTACCGGCTTCGCCGGGTCGAGGAACTGGCGGAGACCGACCTCAGAGACGGCGAGGAGCGGCTGAGCCTGCATCTCAGCCTCAAACTCGCCCGCCTCTCCGGCCGCTACCGCCCTTCCCCCCTCCCAGCCGAGACCGAAAACCGCTGATTGCCCGATTTCAAGGCGACCCAGGATTTCTGCCTGCCGTACAGCGTCTGCCGTAGACTCGTGGGGTGGCGACTCCTGCGCACAACGAACTGCATCACCTGGTCGACCAGCTTCCGCCCGACCAGGCGCGTCGCCTTCTGCGACTGGTCGAGACCGATCCCGAATTGGCCGACTACATTCCCGAGACGCTCAAGCCGCATGGCCAGGAAAGCCCCCTACCGACCCGGAAATCTCGCCGACGTATCGCATTCGCGGGGATTCTCGATGACGGCCCAGCCGATCTGGCTGAACGTGCTGAGGACTATCTTCGCGAGCACTTTACTAGACCAGTGTGACAACCCTGCTTGATACAGGCCCACTCGTGGCGGCCGCCCATCGCGGCGACAAGCACCACGAGGCATGTGTACGCCTCTTGGAAGAGCTTCCCGGGCCGCTTCTGCTGCCCATCACCGTCCTGATCGAGGCGTGCTGGCTGATCAACAAGTATGGGGGCCCCGCAACTCACGCGGCTTTCCTCGATCAACTCCATGCCACCACGAGCACCGGCGACTTCACCCTCGTCGCGATCACCCCCGCTGATCTGCGTCGCATGGCCGAGCTGGTTCGTACTTATCCCGCCTTACGGCTCGACCCTGCGGATGCCTCGGTGGTCGCGCTGGCCGAGCGCCTCGGCGTCCGGCACATCGCCACCCTCGACCGGCGGGATTTCTCCGTCATCCGCCCTCGTCACTGCCCCGCGCTGACGTTGCTCCCCTGAGCGTTCGCTCAGGTGGTCACTGGTTTGCGGGCGATGAGGTACGCCTGAGGGGTTCGCTCGAATTCGCGGCGCTCTGTCGTCAGGTGCGCGACCAGCGGCAATCCCGCCTCGGCCAGCATTGCCGCCACCCGGTCCGGCGACAGGCGGTGGAAGTCGAGCGCGACCTGCCGGCCGAACACCTCCGCCGCGTGGAAGGGCTCGTCACCGACCTGGAAGGCGAGCAGCAGATGCCCGCCCGGGGCCAGCACACGGTGGAACTCGGCCAGCACCGCCGGCTGCCGCTCGGGCGGAGTGTGAATGATCGAGTACCAGGCGACGACACCGCAGACGGCCTCGTCGGCGATGTCCAGGGCCGCCATCGCCCCCTCCTCGAACCGCAGGCCCGGATGGTCGCCCCGGGCCACCGCGATCATTCCCGGCGACAGGTCGACACCGAAGACGTCCAGGCCGAGCGCGTGCAGGTGTGCCGTGATCCGGCCGGGCCCACAGCCGACATCGGCCACCGGCCCCGGAACGCCCGACGCCCGAACGATCTCGGCGTACATGGCGAGCATCGCGCGCTCGAACGGTTTGTCGTCCAACTGGTGCCGGAGGCGATCGGCGTAGTCCGCGGCGATCGCGTCGTAGGCGGCCCGGGCGGCCTGCACGTACGAGGGCTCGGTCATGATCGGACACCTTAGGCTCCGGAACCGGCGACCGCTCCAGGAACCGACGAAGCCCTTCCGGTAACCCCTCCGGAAGGGCCTTCGCAGTGCCGTACGCCAACGCCTCGTCGCGTACGGCAAGCATGGGCGGCGCGTCCGGTGGAGCCCCCACGGACTCCACCGGGCCGCTCTTACGAGATCTTGGTGCAGACGGCGTAAACGATGCCGTTCCCCTCGCCGTTGCCCGTCAGCTCGACTTTCCAGCCGTTACCGCTCATGTAGCTGCCCGTGACGGTCTTGCTCGAGCTGAGCTTGAAGCCGCCGCCGGTTACCGTCTCGTCCGCCCCGCAGGAGGCGGTCCCGCTGTTTCCGGAGATGAACTGGCTCGACATCCGCGAGCTCAGGGCGGGTGCGTCGCCGCCGCTGCCGCCCTGGCCCTTGAGCCACTTGAGGAAGTCGGCCTCGTCCTTGGAGCTGCAGGCGCTCTTCTTCCAGATCTCGCAGGCGCTCTTGCCGTCCTTCCCGTCCTTGCCGGGGGCGCCGTCCTCGCCGTCGGCGCCCTTGGGGCCCGGCGCACCGGCGGGACCACGCTCGCCGTCCTTGCCGTCCTTGCCGGGCTTGCCGTCCTCGCCCGGCAGGCCA
The DNA here is from genome assembly GCF_002027145.1 of Microbispora sp. GKU 823. Taxonomy (NCBI): domain Bacteria; kingdom Bacillati; phylum Actinomycetota; class Actinomycetes; order Streptosporangiales; family Streptosporangiaceae; genus Microbispora; species Microbispora sp. GKU 823. The sequence goes on from NZ_MWJN01000025.1 coordinate 36,611, forward strand.
CGAGGACCCGTGTCGCCCTTCGGGCCCTCGGGGCCGCGCTCGCCCTTCTCACCCTGCGGGCCGCGCGGGCCGTCGTCGCCCTTGGGACCCTGCTTGCCGTCGTCCCCCTTCGGGCCTTGGGGGCCGGTGGCGCCGTCCTTGCCGTCCTTGCCGTCCTTGCCGTCGGCACCCTTGGGGCCCTGCGGACCGGTGTCGCCCTTCGGGCCCTGCGGACCGCGCAGACCCTGAGGACCACGAAGACCCTGCGGACCGGCGGGACCCTGCGGACCGGTGCCGCCGATCCCCACCGGACCCTGCGGACCGGTCCTGTTCCACGACACCTTGGTCTCGGTCGTCTTACACGTCGTCGTGGCATTCACCAGGCGCATGTACCGCGTGCTCTTGTTCACACACGCGTAGAAGGCGGCGTCACTCACCGACGAAGCGGTGGCCGCACCACCCAGAACCAGGACCGATCCAGCCAGAGCACCAGCCGTCATCAGGCCGATCGTGCGTCCGCCCGGCAACTTGATAGCCACGGGACTTCCCTTTCTCAGGCACACACGAAGTGCGCGGATTACACAAGTTACGCACGTGATTCACGCGCCAAGAGATTTGTGGGTTGTCACGCTAAACATCACGTATGCGCATCTCCGCTATCCGTAAGCCCGGACGGTCAAGAACGTTCCAATCCGTCGTCGACCGAATGCGGCGGCGCCGCGCCCGCTGAGTGGATCCTGGGACATTCAGGACGTACGGCGTACGTCAAAATCGTCGGCATGGCCGACATCCCCCGAGAGCCAGGCTCAGCCGACCATGCGAAGGCCCTCCGGTACGCCTGGAGGGTCTGCTCGGTCACCGGGCTCGGTCTCGTGCTCATCGGGCTCAGCTCGAGCACCCTGAACGTCGCCCTCCCCACGGTCGTACGGCACTTCGACGCCGGGCCGCTGGCGTCGAGCTGGATCCTGCTCGCGCATCTGCTGATCAGCACCGCGACGCTGGTGTTCTTCGGCCGCGTCGCGGACCTGCTCGGCAGGCGGGAGGTCTACCTCGTCGGGTTCGCCCTGTTCACGAGCGCGTCGCTGCTCGCCGGGATCGCACCGGACGTCGGCGTGCTCATCGCCCTGCGGGCGCTCCAGGGGCTCGGCGCGGCCATGATCCTGGCCAACGGCACGGTGATCGTCACCGCCGCCTTCCCGCCCGACCGGCTCAGCCAGGGGATGGGCGTCTACATGGCCACGCTCTCGGTGGCCCAGCTCGCCGGGCCGACCCTCGGCGGCCTCATCGCGGACACGCTCGGCTGGCGGTGGATCTTCTGGATCAACGTCCCGGCGGGCGTGGTCGCGCTCACCTGGGGCGCGGCCGTGCTGCGGAAGGTCCCGGCCGGTCCCCGGCAGTCCGTGGACGCGCTGGGCAACCTGATCGTGTTCGCCGCCCTGTCGGCCGTGTTGATCGCCATCAGCCAGGGCGAGCCGTTGCCCGGCGTGGCCGCCGCCGCGCTCGTCCCCGCGTTGTTCGCGGTGGAGCGCAGGGCGCGCAACCCGGTGCTGAACCTCACGTTGTTCGGCGGGCGCATGCTGCTGTGCGCCAATCTGGCGTCGTTCGCCAACGCGCTGGCGCGTTCGTCGCTGATCCTGCTCGCCGGGCTCTACTTCCAGGCCGCTCGCGGGGCCGACGCGCTGGCGGCCGGGATGGGCGTGCTGCCGGTCCCCGTGGGCATGACCATCGCCTCTCCCCTGGCGGGCACGCTGGGCCGCCGGGTGAGCCCGTACGCGCTGTCGGTGGGCGGGTGCGCGCTCACGGCGTCGGGGCTGCTCGTCCTCACGGTCTCGGCCGACCCGGCCACGCCCTACTGGGTGATCGGGATCGGGCTCTTCGTGTGCGGATGCGGCAGCGGCGTCTTCCTGACCGGCAACACCACGCAGGTCATGAGCGCGCTGCCGGAGGAGAGCCGCGGCGTGGTGAACGGCTTCCGCCTGATGGTCATGAACGTCGGCGTCGTGCTCAGCGTGGCGACGACGCTGAGCGTGCTGACCGCCTCGGTGGCGCCGGCGCTGCGCGACCAGGTATACGCGGGGACGCTGTCACAGGTGTCCCCGGTCGCGCTGCGGCAGCTCATGGCCGGGTTCCGCACCACCTATCTCGTGCTGTTCTGCGTCGCGCTGCTCGGCGTCCTCTTCGCGGCCATGGCCTCGACCCCGGACATCAGCAGATCCAGGCCGAAGGCGTAGTAGGCGTCGAGGTCGGGCTCCTCCTCCATCGTCTTGGCGTACTCGACGATGCGGGGGAACTCGTCGGCGGGGAGCCGTTCCAGGGACAGCCGCTTCTGCCGGCGCAACTCGGCCGCCTCCGCTGCGGTGAACGCGCCGGGGCAGCCGGGCTCGTTGTCGACCAGAGCCATCGCGCCGTGCAGCAGGTATGTGGAGACGGCGTAGCCCTCGCTCAGTGTGAAACCCGCTTGGGCGAGCAGGTCGAGCGCGGTGTCGGTCGCGCGGCTGAAGCTCGGGAGCTCCTGCTTCTCGACCATGCCGAACAGCCCCGGCATGTACCGGTGCCGCCGCATCACCCCGACCAGCGCCTCGACCATCGCCCGCAGCCGCAGGTTCCACGGCGCGGCCGGCTCGAACTCGGGGGTGACCTCGGCCAGCAGGTGGTCGGCGACGCAGACGAGCAACTGGTCCTTGTTCTTGACGTGCCAGTAGAGGGCCATCGGCGTCACCCCGAGCTCCTGGGCGAGCCGTCGCACCGTTACCGACTCCAGACTCTCGGCGTCGGCCAGCTCGACGGCCTTCTCGACCAGACTCAGGCGGCTCAGCCGCTCCGTGTTCGCCATGGCCCGCAGCCTCCCTACCTCCTCGGCACTTGACAACTATACGCCGTACAAGGTCTCCTATGCACCGTACATGTACGCCGTACATGTACTGCGTACAAGAGGAGGACACATGTCCGGACGGTGGTGGGCGCTCGTCGCGGTGGCGCTCGCGACATTCATGACCTATTTGGACAACAACGTGGTCAACGTGGCTCTGCCGACGATCCAGCGGGACCTGGGGCTGACGATCTCCGGCCTGGAGTGGATCGTGAGCGCGTACATCCTGGTGTTCGCGGGCCTGCTGCTCGCCGGCGGACGCCTGGCGGACGTCTTCGGCCCCCGGACGGCGTTCTTCGGCGGCCTGGCGGTCTTCACGCTCGCGTCGGTGGCGGCGGGCCTCGCCGGGAGCCAGGAGACGCTGATCGCGGCGCGGGCGGTGCAGGGGCTCGGCGCGGCGCTGGTGACACCGTCGACGCTGGCCCTGCTGCCGCGGATCTTCCCCGATCCGCGCGAGCGGGCGACGGCCGTCGGCATCTGGAGCGCGGTCGGCGCCCTGGCCCTCGCGATCGGCCGCTCACCGGCGGGTTTCTCAGCGAGAACACCGACTGGGGCTGGATCTTCCTGATCAACCTGCCGATCGGCGTGGTCGCGGCCGTGATCGGCCTGCGTTCGATCAGGGTCGAGCGGGCCTCGTCCGGGCGGGCGTCCCTCGACCTGCCGGGCCTGGCCACCTCCGCCGTGGCGCTGTTCGCCCTCACCTACGCGCTCATCGAGGGCGAGTCGCGTGGGTGGACCTCGGCGCCGATCATCGGGGCGTTCGCGGTCTTCGCGGTGGCCGCCGTCGCGTTCCTGGTCGTCGAGTCCCGTACGGCGCAGCCGATGATCGACCTCACGCTGTTCCGTGAGCGGGTCTTCAGCGGCGGCCTGCTGTCGATGGGCCTGTGGTCGTTCGGCGTCTTCGGCATCTACTTCTTCACCGCGCTCTACCTGCAGAGCGCGCTCGGGTTCTCCCCGACGGCGGCGGGCGCGGGCTTCGTGCCCATGGCGCTGCTCATGGCGGTGATCGCGAGCGTCTCACCGCGGATCGCCGAGCGCTTCGGCAGCGCGGGCACGGTCGCCGTCGGCCTCGGCCTGATGGCGGTGGCCGTCGGCGGCCTGTCGAGCGCCGGCGAGGGCTCCCACTACGGCGACCTGCTCCCCTGGTTCCTGCTGTACGGCGCGGGCGCCGGCCTGCTCGTCCCGCTGACCAACGTGGTGCTGAACGCGATGCCCCCCGCGAGGGCGGGCGTGGCCTCGGGCGTGCTCAACGTCTCCCGTGAGGTCTTCGGCCTGCTCGGCATCACGATCCTGGGCGCGATTCTGAGCGCCAGGCAGAGCGCGGTCGGCGGCGCTCCGCTGCACGCCTTCCTGGAGGCGTACCGGTTCACGCTGGTGATCGCGGCGGCGATCGTGCTGGTCGCGTCCCGGTCAGCGTCTACTCCCTGCGCCGCACCCGGGCCGCCGCCGCTTCCGCCGAGCCCAGCGAACCCGCCGTGGCCGAGCCCGTCGCCTGACTCCCGGGGCTGAGGGCAACGGGGCTCAGGACAGCCGGAAAGCAGGACAGCAGAGCACGAAAGCAACAGGGCAGCAGGGCTCAGGGCAGCAGGGCACCGGCCCGCTTGACGGTGCGGATCACCGGGGCGGTCTCCACCTCGCGCACTCCGTCCAGCGTCGCCACCCGCTCCGTCAGGTAGCGGTAGAGGGCCCGGGTGTCCCGGCAGGTCACCCCGGCCATCAGGTTGGTGGGGCCGGTGGTGGCGGCCACCACATCGGCCTCGGCGTGCCCGGCCATGGCCGCGCCGACCGTGGTCAGCGCCCGTGGCTCGACCTTCATCCACAACCAGGCCTCGGCATGGTAGCCGAGCGCCCGGGCGGGGATCTCGACATCGAAGCGCAGCGCGCCGCCGGCGCGCAGTTGCTCCAGCCGGCGGCGGGCCGTGGTCTGCGAGCACCCGGCCGCCGCCGCCAGTTCGCCGAAGCCGGCCCGCCCGTCCCGGGCCAGCACCCGCATCAGGGCACGGTCCTCGTCGTCCAGGCTGATCTCGTGCTCGTCCACGTGATCCGGGCGCAGGCGTGCGGCCTGCTCGTCCGAGAGCACGACGGTCCGGCTGCGCCATCCGGCGAACATGTGCAGCGTGGCGTGCGCCGACATCGCGACGACGCGCGGCGTCTTGGGGAGCTTTCTCAGCAGCAGGTCGTCTCCCTCCCCGCCAGCCTGGACGCCGCAGGCGATCTCGGTGCCGCCGGACAGCAGGCGCACCCAGACGGTGTCCTCACGCCGGGCCAGCGCCTCGGCCACCGGCCCGGCGGCGTCCGGCGTGCACACCAGGCGCACCGCCCAGGCGGTCTGCCCGAAGCGGGTGCCGTCGAGCATCCCGACCACCCGCAGGAGCCCCTGAGAGCGCAGCCTGCGGTAGCGGCGCGCGATGGTGTGCTCGGAGGTGCCGACGACCTCGGCGATCCGGCGGAAGGAAGCCCGGCCGTCGATCTGAAGCGCGTGTACGAGAGCACCATCGAGGCCGTCCAGCACGCTGGTTTTCTCCATATCTCATAATTTCATGCGATTTCTCGCCGCGGAGATGCCTCCGGCCTGCGGGCGGCGCAGGTGAGAAGTGATCGTGGGCGCATGAGCACTTACCTGGTTTTCGGCGGCACGGGAACCGTCGGCCGGCGCGTCGTGGAGCGGCTCGCCCGGGCGGGCGCCGCCGTACGGGCGACCAGCCGCCGCCCGCGTACCGCCGGCCTCCCCACGGGCGTCGAGGTCGTCACTCCGGACCTGGACGCGCCCGGCGCCCTTGACGGTGTCGAGGCGGCGTTCCTGATGTGGCCGTTCCATTCGGCCGAACCCGCCCGGCCCCTCGTCGCGCGCTCAAGCGCCGCGCCCGCCGGGTCGTCTTCATGACCGGTGGCGACGCACGCCCGGGCGTGGCCCCCGAGCTGCAGCCCACCGCGGTCGCCCGCTGGCACGCCACCGTGGAACACCTCATCGAGCAGTCCGGCATGGAGTGGACGATCCTGAGCCCCAGCACCTTCATGGCCAACACGCTGTGGTGGAGCGAGCAGATCAAGGCCGGTGACATCGTGCGAGGCGCCTACGGGCAACTGAAGACGGTGCCGATCCACGAGGACGACATCGCGGCGGTGGCCGTACGCGCCCTGACGGAGGACGGGCACGCCGGGCGCCGATACACGCTCACCGGACCCGAGGTCCTCACCCAGGAAGAGCAGGTGCGGATCATCGGCGAGGCGACCGGGCGGCCGCTGCGCTGGCACGAGCTGACACGAGAGGAGGAACGCGCCAGGCTGCTGGCCGATCCCGGCTTTCCCGACGGCTTCGTGGACGAACTGCTCGGCGGGTACGCCACGTTGATCGCCGCCCCGCCGCCCGCCGTCACCACTGCCGTGCTCGACATCACCGGCACTCCGGCCACACCGCTGTCGGCGTGGGCCGCCGAGCACGCGGCCGACTTCGGCGGTGAGCGGCGATGAGAGTGATCGTCATCGGGGCCGGTCTCGGCGGGCTGGCCCTGGCCAACGGGCTGCGCGGGACCGGCGTCGACGTGGCCGTCTACGAACGCGACGCCTCGCCCGTGATCCGTGGGCAGGGATACCGTCTCCATCTCGGCGACCTGGGCATCGACGCGCTGGCATCCGTGCTCGCGCCCGAGCGCTGGGCCGCGTTCCTGGCCGCCGCCCACACGCCCGGGCCGCGGTTCGTCCGTCTCGATCCGGCACTGCGGGTGCTGGAAGAGCACGATTTCGGCGGCCGGCACCTGTCGGTCGACCGGCAGGAATTGCGTGACACCCTGCTGGCCGACGTGAAGGGGCTGGTCACCTATGGCAAGCGCCTCACCGCCTTCCAGGCGGAGGACGAGTATGTGACCGCGCGCTTCGACGACGGCACCACCGCCACCGGCGAGGTGCTGGTGGGCGCCGACGGCGTCGGCTCCGCCGTACGCCGGCAGTATCTGCCGCACGCCCGCGTCGTCGGCACCGGCCTCACCCAGCTCTACGGCAAGATCCCGCGAGAGTCGGCCGAGGACCTGGACCACGTGTTCAGCGCGGTCACCGGGCCCGGCCACCGCGTGGTGGGCATCGCCCACACCCGCGACTACGCCACCCTCTCCTTCAGCGCCCGCACCGAAGAGCTGCCGCCGGAGCCGCACCTGCTCAGATCCCTCGTCATGGAGATGACGTCCGGCTGGCATCCCCGCATCCGGCGGATGCTCGCCGACTGGCGGGAGATCTTCCCGCTGGTGCTGCGCACCAGCGTTCCGATCGCCCCCTGGGACACCACCCGCGTCACGCTGCTCGGCGACGCGGCCCACGCGATGAGCCCGGCGGGGGGCGCCGGGGCCAACCTCGCCCTCCGGGACGCCGCGAGCCTGGCCGCCGCTCTCGCCGGTGGCCGTCCCCTGATCCCGGAACTGCTGATCGCGGAACTGCGTTCGTACGAGCGCGAGATGATCGACTCCGGCTTCGCGGCGGTCCGCGCCTCCGCCGCCAACGGCGTACGGGTCCTCGGCCAGGACCCGCTCCCCAAGCTGACGTCCCCGTACCGGCTCCGCCACCCCGCGGAGCGTACGGAGACCGCCCATCATTTCCCCCGCGATCGAGCGGGGGCGGATCCGGGACAATGGGCCGGTGCCGGCACGCAGACTCGACCCGGGAAAGATCAGAGAGGCGCTCGACGCCCAGCTCGCCGATCTCGGACGGCCGCCGTTCGACGGTCCCGAGAGCAGGGCGGGCGACGCGTGCGTGCTGGCCGTGCTCGACGCCTACGACGCTGGGCTCACGCCGGTGAGGGCCGCCGCCCGCGCCGCCGTACGGCACCTGCTGGAGGAACTGGCCGCCCGGGCGCCGGGACGGTCGGTGGAGGTGCGGGTCCCCCCGTACGCCGCCGTGCAGTGCGTGGAGGGGCCCAGGCACACGCGGGGCACCCCGCCCAACGTCATCGAGACCGACCCCCGCACCTGGCTCGAACTGGCCACGGGTCGGCTGTCCTGGGCCGGCGCCACCGACGCCGGGAAGATCGCGGCCAGCGGCTCCCGGGCCGACCTGTCCGCGCTGCTCCCCCTCTGGTGACCCCCGCCCGGGGTCACCGGAACCCGGAGAGCTTGTTCTGCACGCAGCGCTGCGCGTCCTCCTGGGTGGGGTAGAGCCGCCGGTCGAAGCACTCGCCGACATGCCTGGTGTGGAACCAGTTGTAGAGCGCCACGCTCATGATCAGGGCGAGCAGCAGAGTGAGCGTGCTCAGCACCACGCCTCCGACCGCCCTGCCCCGGTTGGAGTTCCTGGCGATCGCCACGATGCCGAGGACGAGCCCGACGACCGCCACGAGCGTGCCGACGCCGCAGACCAGCAGCAGGACGATCGAGCAGATCCCGAGCACCAGCGCGGCCGTCCCGAGCCCGCCGCCCGGCTGAGGCCCCCAGGGCCCACCGGGAGGTCCCCCGGGTCCCGGAGGCGGCGGCAGCGGCCCCCCGTACGGCGGCTGACCGTAAGGAGGCTGGCCGTAGGGCGGGCCTCCGTAGGGCGGCCCTGCGGGTCCTTCGGGCGTCCCGGCCGACGGCTCCCGCTCCTCCGGGGCCCCCGGGCCGTACGGCTCCCGTGGGCGCCCGGGGTCGTCGGGTGTCGCCACGATCATCCCTCCCGTACCGATTCAGGGCCATATCCGATTCTTGGGGCCTGCCCGAAACCCCAGACTCCCCCGAAATCCGCCTGTGAGCAGGGGAGACACGGCAAAGGCCGGGTGATGCTTCCGGCGCCTCACGGGCATGCCCAGGTTTGAGCAGCGCCAACGCCCAAATAGACTCAAGTACGTGTTGAAGGGCGACGGCCGGCTGGGCCATGACCTCGACCCCCAGGACCGCGCTCCGAAGGACGCCTGTGGCGTCTTCGGCGTATGGGCGCCCGGGGAGGACGTCTCCAAACTCACCTACTACGGCCTCTACGCGCTGCAGCACCGCGGGCAGGAGTCCGCGGGCATCGCGGTCAGCGAGGGCAACCGCATCCTCGTCTACAAGGACATGGGCCTGGTGGCCCAGGTCTTCGACGAGTCGATCCTCGGCACCCTGCGGGGACACCTGTCCATCGGGCACTGCCGCTACTCCACCACCGGATCGAGCGTCTGGGAGAACGCGCAGCCCACGCTGAACTCCAGCGACGGCAAGGGGCTGGCGCTCGCCCACAACGGCAACCTGATCAACACCGCCTACCTCGCCGAACGGCTCACGCCGGGCTCCACCCGGGCGACGACCGACACCGAGGTGCTCACCGCTCTCCTGGCGCAGGACTCCTCGCGCCCGGTCGAGGACGTGGCGGCCGAGCTGCTCCCGGAGGTCAAGGGCGCCTACTCGCTCGTCTGGATGAACGAGACGACGCTGTTCGCCGCCCGAGACCCGCAGGGCATCCGCCCGCTCGTGCTGGGCCGGCTGGAGCGCGGCTGGGTGGTCGCGTCCGAGACCGCCGCCCTCGACATCGTCGGCGCGTCGTTCATCCGCGAGATCGAGCCCGGCGAGCTGCTGACCATCGACGAGCGCGGGGTCCGCTCGCGCCGCTTCGCGCCCGCCGAGCCCAAGGGCTGCCTGTTCGAGTACGTCTACCTCGCCCGGCCCGACACCACGATCGCCGGGCGCGGCGTGCAGTCCACCCGGGTCGAGGTCGGCCGCGTGCTGGCCCGCGAGCACCCGGTGGACGCCGACCTCGTGATCCCCACGCCCGAATCCGGCACCCCCGCCGCCATCGGCTACGCCGAGCAGAGCGGCATCCCGTACGGCCAGGGCCTGGTGAAGAACTCCTACGTCGGCCGGACGTTCATCCAGCCGTCGCAGACCATCCGCCAGCTCGGCATCCGTCTCAAGCTCAACCCGCTGCGCGAGGTCATCGAGGGCAAGCGCCTGGTGGTCGTGGACGACTCGATCGTGCGCGGCAACACCCAGCGGGCCATCGTGAAGATGCTGCGCGAGGCCGGGGCCACCGAGGTCCACGTCCGGATCTCCTCGCCCCCGGTCGCCTGGCCGTGCTTCTACGGCATCGACTTCGCCACCCGCGCGGAGCTGATCGCCGGGTCGCTGTCGGTCGAGGAGATCCGCTCCTCGCTCGGCGCCGACTCCCTCGGGTACATCTCCCTTGAGGGGCTCACCCGGGCGACGACGCTGCCGGCCGACCGGCTCTGCCGCGCGTGCTTCACCGGTGAGTACCCCATTCCGATCGAGGACGACAGGGTGGGCAAGTTCGTGCTGGAGGCTCAGCGATGACCAGCTACGCCGACGCCGGCGTCGACATCGAGGCCGGCGACCGCGCGGTCGAGCTGATGAAGTCGCGGGTGGCGCGCTCCCGCCGCCCGGAGGTCGTGGACGACGCCAGCGGCTTCGCCGGGCTCTTCGACGCCTCGGCGTTCCTGCGCTACCGCAGGCCGCTGCTGGCCACGTCCACCGACGGCGTGGGCACCAAGGTCATGCTGGCCCAGCAGCTCGGCAAGCACGACACGATCGGCATCGACCTCGTCGGCATGGTCGTGGACGACCTCGTGGTCTGCGGGGCCGAGCCGCTGTTCATGACCGACTACATCGCGTGCGGCAAGGTCGTGCCCGAGCGGATCGCCGACATCGTGGGCGGCGTGGCCGAGGGATGCCGGCTCGCCGGCTGCGCGCTGGTCGGCGGGGAGACCGCCGAGCACCCCGGCGCGATGGGCCCCGACGAGTACGACCTCGCGGGCGCCGGCACCGGGGTCGTCGAGGCGGACGAGTTGCTCGGCCCCAATCGGGTCGTGCCCGGGGACGTGGTGCTCGGGCTGGCCTCCAGTGGCGTCCACTCCAACGGCTACTCGCTGGTCAGGCACGTGATCAAGACCGCCGGGCTGGGCCTGGAGCAGGAGCTGCCCGAGCTGGGCCGCACGCTCGGCGAGGAACTGCTGGAGCCCACCCGCATCTACTCGCTCGACTGCCTGGCGCTCATCCGGGAGACCGAGGTGCACGCCCTGGCCCACATCACCGGCGGCGGGCTGGCGGCCAACCTGGCCAGGTCCCTGCCGGGCACGGTGGACGCCCTTCTCGACCGGAACTCCTGGACCCCGCCCGCGATCTTCGAGGTGCTGGCCGGGCGCGGCGGCGTGCCCCAGGAGGAGATGGACAAGACGTTCAACCTCGGCGTGGGCATGTGCGCGATCGTCCCGGCGGCGGAGGCCGACAAGGCGCTCGCCCTGCTGAACGGTCGCGGCCTGCCCGCCTGGGTGCTGGGCGAGGTCGTCCCTGGCGAGGGACGAGCCCGTTTCCGTCAGTGAGGTCCGGGCCGCCCGGCCCGATGGACGATCGCCCGACGGAGGTCGTGACGGCCACGGCCGGTCGTCCGGAGCGCCGCAGCCGAGCGGTCCGGCCACACCTCATGGTGACCGACGCCACCCGTATGCGATCCGTCACATCGGGGGAGGCGGCGAGGGACATCCGGCTACAGAAGATGCACCAGTTCGACAGCCCGGCGGACTCGACGAATGGTGGAACACGCCGATGACGCCGACCGACTGTGACAGTGCGACCGGCCGGCTCTCACCCCGCGCCCGTCTCCGTACCGGAGGCGAGGCATGCGGGAGAGCGCTCGCGGACATTGAGAGAACCCGGCGGGAACGTCCCCGCCGGGTCACTCACCTGGCGATCAGAACCGGGTCAACGCCGCCCACGGCGATCGTCGTCGCCGTCGTCGTCGTCGACGGCCGCGTAATCGGCGTAGCGATCAGCCAACTCGTCGTAAGGGTCATGCTCGTCACTGTGGCCGGAATCGTCGGCGTCCACGACTCCGAGCTCCGCGCGCAGGCGCTCAAGATCCGTACCGCCGCTGTTGTACTTCAGCTGACGGGCGACCTTGACCTGCTTGGCCTTGGCTCGGCCGCGCCCCATTGGCTCGACCCCCTCATGCGGGGCCGTGCCCGACCCCTCGTCACTAACGCACCGCGCACCGACGCCACCTGACTTCAGGCGTCAGTCTCTCGTTCGCCTATTACCGTACCTGGTTTGTGCGCCGCTCGGTACGTCGTACGAGCGGCGGCGGTCAGCGCCGGAGCCAAATACCCCTTAGCCGACCGATTTCTGACATTCTCCGCTCTGCCAGCCTATCCGCTGCGACGGCGGGAGGGACGCCTTCCTCCTCGGCCGAGCGGAAGATCTTCAAGGTCGTGTCGAAGATCTTCGCCGCCCGGGCGCGGGCCCGTTCCATGTCGAAGCCCTCGATCTCGTCGGCCACCTGGATGACCCCGCCGGAGTTCACGACGTAGTCCGGGGCGTACAGGATGCCCCGCTCGGCGAGCTGCTTCTCGACGCCGGTATGGGCGAGCTGGTTGTTGGCGCCGCCGCAGACGATCTTCGCCTTGAGCCGGGGGACGGTCTCGTCGTCCAGCGCGCCGCCGAGGGCGCAGGGCGCGTACACGTCGATGTCGGAGCTCGCGAGCGTGGCGGCGTCGGCCACGACCTCGACGGCGGGGTGGCGCCGCCGCACCCGTTCGACGGCCTGCTCGTCGACGTCGCAGATCACGACCTCGGCCCCGTCCTCGATCAGGTGGTCGACCAGGCGGCGGCCGACCTTGCCGACCCCCTCGACCCCGACCCGCCTGCCGCTCAGGGAGGAGGCGCCGTACACGTGGTCGGCGGCGGCCCGCATGCCCTGGAACACGCCGAACGCGGTGAGGATGGAGGAGTCTCCGGCGCCGCCGTGCGCCGGGGTGCGGCCGGTGACGTAGGAGCACTCGCGCGCCACCACGTCCATGTCCTCGCTGTAGGTGCCCACGTCGCAGGCCGTGTAGTAGCGCCCGCCGAGCGACTGGACGAACCTGCCGTAGGCCCGCAGGAGTGCCTCGCTCTTGTCGGTCGTCGGGTCGCCGATGATGACGGCCTTGGCGCCGCCGTGGTCGAGGCCGGCCAGCGCGTTCTTGTACGCCATGGCCCGGGAGAGGTTGAGCACGTCGGCGAGTGCGGCCTGCTCGCTCTGGTAGGGATAGAACCGGGTGCCGCCGAGCCCCGGTCCGAGGGCGGTGCTGTAGATCGCGATGATGGCGTAAAGGCCGCTGCGCTCGTCGGAGCAGAAGACGACCTGTTCGTGTCGCACCGGCTGGGCGGGGTTCGTGTCGCCGCCGGAGCTGGAATCCTTGTGGGACAGCCCGAAAACGTCGGTCACGGTGGTGACTCCTGATCGTGTACGCCGCCTCGTTGCGGCGATCGGCCTTCAGCTTATCCGACGCACCCGCGAAACGATCATGAAAAGCCGAGATGGTGCTGCACATGTGTCCGGCGACGTGGCACGATTCTGGTGTGCTCCCCTACGCCGCCTATCTCCGTGTGTACGAGCCGCTGACCGCTTTCGCCCCTCAGGATCAGGCTCGGTGGGCCCGGTACGCCGAATCGCGCGACCGGCCGCGCCGGGCAGGCGCGCTCGAGGTCGAACACGGCGAGGCGGTCCGCCGCCTGCTGTCGGTCCCGCCGCTGCCGGCGCCCGAGCGGGAGAGCCCCAACGCGTACCTGCGCCGGGTGGAGGAGACGCTGTACGTCTGCCCCTGGCAGAGCAGGCTGCGGTCGTGGCTGGCGTTCGCGTCGTTCCGCGGGAGCGTCCCGGTCAAGCTCGCCTCCCGGTTCGTGCCCCAGGCCATCGCGGAGCAGACCGCCGACGACTTCGACCGGTTCAAGCGGGGAGAGCAATCCCTTCGTACCCACATCCGCACGAGCACCTGGCATGTGCCGATCGCGTGGTTCGTGCCGTTCGACTCGGCCGAGCGCTGGCTCGTGCTGGGCTCGGAGCAGCCGTCCGAGGCGGGCGCGCAGACCACCGCCGCGCCGCCCAGGAACATGCTGTACGTCACCTCGATGGCACAGGCCCGGCGCCGGGTGGCCCGGGCACTGGTGGTGATCCGCAGGCACGTCGGACAGGTGGCGGCCCTCACCGAGGTCGAGGAGGTGGGCCGCTGGCTGGAGGAGTTCCACCCCCACTCGCTGGTGGAGCTCGACTACGGCGGCCTCGTCCATCTGATGGACGACAGGACCCTGCAGGGCGACCAGTCCGTCGCCGAGGTGGCGACGGCCCTCGCGGGTTTGGACAACGGTCAGGAAGAACTTGCCTTCGCGATGTATCAGCGGGTCATCCTCCGTTGGAGGTCGATCCGCGCCCTGGAATCGGCAAACTGACGGTCATGAACACGCCCTGACCTGCCGATTCTGGTCATGGCATAGTCGATCTCACATCTACGAACTGAGTAGTTTGCCGTTTTCACTGCGATACCACGAAACGTGTCGCTAGAATCACCGAGCGTGACATCAACCCGTGGTCGAGACGTTGTGCCCAGAGGGCTCGCCAATCGCACTACGTGGCTGTATGGTCACATCGGGTGATGCCGTAAATGATCCTAGAAACCGCACGTTTTGGATCATTGAAGGACATCCGTGACAGTGCCGCGACCGACAAGATTTGCCCAGACCAAGCGGTGTCCAGAGTGGTGCGACGCGCCAGGGCAGGGATTGACGGAAGGGGCACTTGCGCCAGACAAGTCGCAGGATCGCTGCCGGCGGTCCACACGGAGGAGAGGCCGCACAAATGTCAGCTCGTACACCCGAGGCCGAGCCGCTGCTCACCCCGGCGGAGGTCGCCACGATGTTCCGCGTCGACCCCAAGACCGTGACCCGGTGGGCGAAGGCGGGCAAGTTGACGTCCATCCGCACCCTCGGCGGTCACCGGCGGTACCGGGAGACCGAGGTCCGGGCACTGCTCGCGGGGATTCCGCAGCAGCGGTCCGAGTAGGACGTGGCCGCCACGCCACGGGGGGACGACGGCGCGCTCGCGTCGGGGATGTGAGCGCGTCCACCACACTCCCGTGACCGCTACGGGTCATGGGAGGGATCTGGGGTCGGCGCCGCCCGCCCGGCGCCTCCCCGCGTGCACGGTCCGTTCCGTCCGCCCCGGCGGCTCCCCCGTCTCCCCATACGTACGCCCTGGTCTTCGTACCTCGTCGCGAATGCGTTGAGGGGTTCAGGAAACGGCCTCGCCGTTCACGGCGGGCAGCAGGGTCTCCAGCAGCACCCGCACCCCGGGATCGTGCCCGCTCGCCGCCCGCAGGAGCGCGACCATCTGGTCCACCAGGAGGCGCTCCAGCTCGGCCCGCTCCATGTCGCGGTGCTCCAGCCAGTCGAGGCCGGCCGTCTCCACCGAGGCGACCCACGACCTCAGCGTGACGCGCAGCGCCGGACCGGGCGCGTCGACCCTCATCTGATGAATGATCATGCGCAGCATGCGCTGCCGCACCCCGTCGACGATCTCGCCGATCTCCCCGGCGCGGTTGGCCGGGCCTCCCCTGAGCAACGCGGCAAAGCCGGCCGCGTGCTCCTCGACGAAGTCGAAGTAACGGGTCAGGCCCGAGCTGAGCTGCTCCAGCGGCCCGCCCTCGCCCTGCGTCTGTAACCGCGCCTGCAGTTCCGCCGCCGCGCTGCGCAGGGCCGCCACGTAGAGCTCCTGCTTGCCGCCGAAGTAGTGGTAGACGAGCGCCCTCGACGCGCCCGCGGAAGCCGCCACGTCGTCGATCGAGACGTCCTCGGCGTCGTGCCTGCTGAACAGCTCGAGCGCGGCGGCGATGAGCTCCTCCCGCCGCCGGTCCACGCTGAGCCTGCGGCGCGCCGGACGTGCGCCGTCTTCCGCTTGGCGTGTGGCACTCACACTCCGCACCCTAGCGAATCGGCCCTCTGGGAGGGGGACCGGCCGAATCAAGGGTCCCCCTCTAACCCCCTCCCGGTTCCGGCGTCCTACCCGTGGTGCGGCTAACCTTCCCAACGCCCGATTAGAGGAAGGATCCTGTCTTACCGCGATCAACCCGTACCCTCTGGGCGACTCGATCGTTTGGTGTGTCAGGTGCACGTCCACGCATCGTGGGGAGAACCATGTCAGGACCGTCCATGCAGACCACTGCCCGGAAAGACGTCGGGGTCACGATCCCCACCGGCGGACTGTCCGATGGGTTCAGCCCGCGGCCACGCCCGACGATCCGCAACGTGGCCGAGCGGGCAGGAGTCTCCAAGTCGCTGGTGTCTCTCGTGCTGCGGGGCTCCCCGCACGTGAGCGAGCACCGCAGGGAGGCGGTCCTCCAGGCCGCCCGGGAGCTCGGCTACCGCCCGAACGCCGTCGCCCGCAGCCTGGTCGAGGGGCGCACCCACCTGGTGGGCGCGCTCGTGGCCGACCTGCACAACCCCTTCTACGCCGAGTTCCTCGACGGCCTGCAGGAGAGCCTGCACGGCGACGGGCTGCGGCTGCTGATCGGCAGCGGCCGCTGGGACCCGGCGTTCGAGGACGAGGCCGTCGAGGCCTTCCTCGAACTGCGGGTGGACGGACTGGTCCTGCTCGGGGTGGCGCCGTCCAGCGACACCCTGGCCGAGGCCGCGGCCTACACGCCGACCGTGGTGGTCGGCGAACGCGACGTCGAACTCGAGGGCGTGGACATCGTCGTCGACGACGACCAGCTCGGCGCCCGCTTCGCGGTGGACCACCTCGTGGAGCTGGGCCACCGGCGCATCGCCCACATCGAGGGCGCCCCGTCGTCGGCCGCCCGCTGCCGCTGCGAGGGCTACCTGGTGGCCATGCGCCGCCACGCGCTGGCGCCGTACATCATGGTCGAGCACGGCGACTTCAGCGAGGAGGGCGGCGGCGCGCGGCGCTGGCGCTACTGAAGCGCGAACCCCGGCCGACGGCGATCTTCGCGGCGAACGACATCGTGGCCATGGGCGTGCTGACCGCGGCGAGCGAGCTGGGGCTGCGGGTGCCCGAGGACCTGTCGGTCGTCGGATACGACAACACGCATCTCGCCTCCGTCACCCACATCTCGCTGACCAGCGTGGACCAGCCCCGGCGGGCCATGGGCCGCTCGGCGGCGGCGCTGCTGAGCGACCGCATCACCGAGCCGGGCAAGACCGCCCGGCTGCGGCAGGTGAGCCCGCAACTCGTCGTACGGCGCAGCACCGGGCCCGCTCCAAGCGGTGGCCAAAGCTAGGTCAATCACCGACGTGTCCCCTCGCGGCCGGTGTTGACTTCAGCCGTGGCGCCGGCCCCCGGCGGGTCGCGGAAGGGCTGCCCGCGGGCCGGCGACCGGGAATCGGGGGGATTCATGCGTGATCCTGAGTTGGTCTCCTGCGCTCAGCGGGCCGCCGGCGAACTGGAGCGGGCCTGGGCGCACTGGAGGGAGAGCCGGGGGCTGGGCAGCGAGGACGTCGCCGAGTCGGTGGCGAGCTACGTCGCCCACTCGATCGACCACCCCTGGGGACGGCCCCGCGTGGTGCTGGGCCTCGACGCCGAGGATGCCCGTGAGCTGGCCGCTCTCCTGCATCGGCAGGAGGTCCCCGAGCCGGCGTGGGTGGGCAGGTTTCCGGCATAACGGTCTGATCACGACTCCGTTCCGGTTAGGTTGGGGAGACCACACCTCCGGGAAGGGATTTCGACCGTGATCAGACGACCACTCGCCGCCGCAGCCCTGGCCCTGTGCGGGGTCGGAGCCGTCGCCTGCGGCGGCGCTGAGGTCTCCGACACGGGGGCCTCGGCCCCCGCCGCCTCGCCCCAGCTCGGACGGCCGGCCGCGACCCAGGATCAGACGGACGCCTCCGGGACGGCCGCCCCGACCACCCGTACGGCCGCCTCCGAGACGGAGGCCCTGCCGCTGGCCGGGAAGGTCGTGGTGATCGACCCGGGCCACAACGGCGGCAACTTCCGCCACACCAAGGAGATCAACCAGCTGGTCGACATCTCCAACCAGAAGAAGGCCTGCGACACGACCGGCACGTCGACGAACGACGGCTACACCGAGGCGGCCTTCACCTGGGACGTGTCCAACAGGCTCGCGAAGCTCCTGCGCGCCCAAGGGGCCAAGGTCAAGCTCACCCGGACGAGCAGCACCGAGTGGGGTCCCTGCATCAACCAGCGGGCCGCCATCGGGAACAGGGCCCACGCGGACGCGGCGATCTCCATCCACGGCGACGGCGCGGCGGCGAACCTTCGCGGCTTCCACATCATCATGCCGAAGAAGATCGGCGGGCCGGTCGATCCGGTCGTGAAGGACTCGGCGCGGCTCGGTGAGAACGTGCGGGACGCCTTCCACAGCGGCACCGGCTTGCCGTACTCGAACTACATCGGCAGGCAGGCGCTGAACTATCGCAGCGACCTCGGCGGGCTCAACCTGTCGACGGTGCCGAAGATCTTCATCGAGTGCGGCAACATGCGCAACGCCAAGGACGCCGCCAGGTTCAAGGACCCCGCGTTCCGCGCGAAGATCGCTCAGTCGCTGGCGAAGGGCCTGGAGAACTACCTCACCTCCGCCCGCTGACCGCGCCTGGACGGCCCTCAGCGGCTTTCAGGGGGCTGTGGACGGGGTGGCCGGGCTGTCGGTGGGTTTTGGCATCATCGGCGGCATGAACCATCTCCTTCCCCTGCCGAGGCTCGCCGAGACGCGCTCGGAGTCGGCCGAGATCGCCCCCGGTTCCACCGTGTCGGGCCCGGCCCCGCTCACCGACGCCGTACGGCTCGCGCTCCCCGTGCTCGACCTGAGGCCCGGCGACGCCGCCACGGCGGCCGTACGGATGGAGGAGGATCCCCGGCTCGGGCCGGAGGCGTACGCGTTGACGATCGCGGGCGACGGCGTGCGCATCGCGGCCGGAGACCGGGCGGGCGCGTTCTACGCCGGGCAGACGCTGCGGCAACTCCTGCCGGCCGAGGCGTTCCGGTCGGCCCTCGTGCCCGGGACGTCCTGGACGGTCCCCTGTGGGCGGGTGGAGGACGCCCCGGAGTTCTCCTGGCGTGGTGCACACCTCGACGTGGCCCGCAGCTTCCTGCCGAAGCGGGAGGTGCTGCGGATGATCGACCTGATGGCGCTGCACAAGCTCAACCGGCTGCATCTCCACCTGGCCGACGACCAGGGCTGGCGGGTGGAGAGCAGGGCGTTCCCGCTGCTGCACGAGGTGGGCTCGCACCGCCCCCGGACGATCACCAGCCACAAGGGGGAGGAACTCGCCTTCGACGGCGTCCCCCACGGCGGTCACTACACGCTCGCCGACCTGACGGAGATCGCGGCGTACGCCGGGCCCGGGCGGTCGTCGTCGTGCCCGAGATCGACGTGCCGGGGCACGCCTCCGCCGTGCTGGCGGCCTATCCCTCGCTGGCGTCCCGGCCGCAGGAGCGCTACGAGGTGCTGGACCGGTGGGGCATCTCGTCGGCGATCCTGTCCCCGCTTCCGGCGACCGTCGACTTCCTGACCACCGTGTTCGGCGAGATCGCCGACGCCCTGGGCGACGTGCCCTACTTCCACATCGGCGGCGACGAGTGCGTGCTCGACGACTGGGCGGCGTCGGCCGAGATCTCGGCGTACCAGGCCTCGCTGGGGCTGGAGAGCACGGGTGACCTGCACGCCTGGTTCCTGCGGCGGCTCGCCGACGCGCTGGCCGAGCGCGGCAGCCGCACGGTGGTGTGGGACGAGGCGTTCGTCAGCGGCAGGCTGCGGCCGGACACGATCGTGATGCCGTGGCGCGGCGAGCACGTCGCCCGCCGGGCCGCGGCGGCGGGGCACGACGTGGTGGCGACGCCGGTCTTCCCGATGTACTTCGACTACGCCGAGGCGGCCTCGCCCGAGGAGCCGGCCGGCCTGGGGGACGCGATCACCGTGGCCGACGTGGCGGCCTTCGCGCCCGCGCCGTCCGAGTGGCCGGAGGAGGAGCGTGCCCGGGTGATCGGCGTCCAGTTCCAGTTGTGGAGCGAGCGCATCCCGGACGGCCGGACGCTCGACTACCGCGCCTGGCCCCGGGGCTGCGCGGCGGCCGAGGTCGCGTGGACCGGCGGCCGGCCGGGCCTGAGGACTTCTTCCGCCGCCTCGATACCCATCTGGAGCGGCTGGACGCGTTCGGCGTGGAGTACCGCCCGCTGTCCGGCCCGCGGCCCTGGCAGCGGGGCGGCACCGGATGGCGTCGCCACCGCCCGGGCGCCGTCGCCGTGCACGACGTGATGCGCCACCTGCACGAGCTCAGCCTGTCGGCCGACTCCACCCGGCCCAGCCTCTAAGGCCGCGCCGCGTCGGCGACGCGCCGCACGCGGGGGCGATCGCACAGCACGTCGGTGCTGTCGACGTACTGATCCACCGCGCCGGTCAGCGGCAACCGCCGCACCTCCGGATCGGCGATGGTCTCCAGCAGCGCCTCGGTGAAGCGCTCGGCGCGCAGCACCCGGAAGGGCCGGCTGTGGTAGGGCCGGGTGCGCGGATCGACGGGCGCGGTGAGGCCGAGGGTGTTGTGCAGGGCCGCGAGCGCCTCATAGGCGGTGGCGAGGTGGCGCTCGCGCTCCCGCCAGTCGGTGGCCGACACGGCCGCCCCGAGCACGGGCGCCAGAGCCGGGCCGCACGGCAGGGCGGCGAAGGCGCTGCCCAGCCACTTGCCGTACGGCGGGTAGCGGCGGTGCATGAGCAGGGCGAGCCGGATGAGGTCCCGCGCCAGACGGGCGCAGGTGACGGCGGAGCCCAGTTCGTCACCGGCCTCGCCGGCGCGGCCCACGAACGCCTCCTCCTGGCATATGCGCCGCCACTGGCAGGCCAGGACGTAGCGCCAGACGTCGTCGGGATACCAGGCGAGGCGCCGCCGGACCGGCAGGAGCAGGCCCAGACCGTCGTGGAAGACCTCCCCCGCCGTGACCTCCGCGAGCGTCTGGGTGGGCGTCGCCAGCCAGTCGGACAGGCCGACGCCCGCGATCGGGTCGAACCCGAGGTGCCCGGTGAGCCATGTGGTCAGGTCGGCCACCACCACTCCGTGCCGGCGCGGCCCGTCCGTCGTCTCCATGCGCCGGGTGCCGTCCGACGCGGGCGGGCCGAAGCTCGTGGGATAGCCGAGGAACTTCGGCGGCAGGCTCCCGGCGAGCGCCGCGTCCACGGCCTCGCCGTGGGCGGCGGCGTCCTCGGGGCTCAGGAACAGCTGCAGCCGTGGGCCCCAGTCGTGGTCGGTGGACCGCTCGGTGTCGTAGCCGAGCACCTCGGAGCCCGGACCGACGAGGGCCGCCGTGTGCGTGAGGCCGCCGAAGCGCCGCGCCAGCAGCGGCGCCACCGCCTCCAGGTAGAACCGCCGCGACAGCTCCAGTCCGCGTACGTGCCCGTCTCCCACAGCCGACATCTTCCGCAGGCTCCGTCGCGCGGGGCAACCGGCTTTCCCGGGCCTCACGCTCCGTCGAGGACCTCGGCGACGATGGCGGCCGCGATCTTCTCCGCGTCGAGGCCCTGGTAGGTGTCGATCACCTCGCGGATCCTCGAGGTCAGGCGGAGATCGGCCTGCGCGGCGTCTCCGATGTGGCGCCCGGCCACCGCGACGGCGGCGGCGAGTTCGTACGCTTCGGCCGGCCCGAGACCCTGCGGATCGACCTCGACGAGGACGCGAGCGCCGTTCTTCGGCGAGACGCGGACCTTCCAGCGCCCGGACGGGCCGGAGACCGACAGCGTGTCCTTCCGCAGGGCCGGCGGGAACAGGACGACGGCCATCCTGCCCGCCGCGGCCAGGATCCGCTCGGCCAGCCGGCGGACGTCCTTCTTGGCGACGACGATCCTCCCGGAGCGGTTGATGATGCTCACGGAATCACCGCTGTCGGCCACGGCGATCCGCTCGCCGTCGGCCTGGTCGTAGATGGCGCTCATGGGGGGTCGCTCGCTTAGCTTTGTCGGGGCGGGCTGCGAGACTCCGCCCATGCATGATCTCGTATTTTCGGAGCGCATGATCGTGATCCGCCTTTTCCCATGCGATGGCCGCGGCGGGTGGGCGGCGTGAGCGCGTCCGAGCGGTTCAGCCTGCGGCCGAGCCCGGAAGAGTGGCGGCACGCGTGGGTCGCCCGCGGTGAGCTGCGCGACCAGCGGTTCGAGCTGCCGGCCGGAGTGTCGAGCGTGATCTTCGACCGGGCACGGCTGGTGAACGTGGACTTCTCCGATATGCGGTTCGCCGACTTCAGCTCTTGTGCGGGCGAATTCGAGGGATGCGACTTCTCCGGCGCGGCCTTCGAGCATCTGTCGATGGGCGCCACCGCCGCCGGAGGGAGGTGGGACCGCGTCAGCTGGCCGCAGTCGGTCTTCCGCGACTGCGTGTTCCGGCGTACGCGCTTCGCGCCGCTCACCTCGTTCGGCAACGTGCGGTTCGAGAGGTGCGTGTTCGACCGGTCCCGGCTGAGGCAGCAGACGTTCACGACGGAGGCCGAGTTCGTCGGCTGCGTCTTCTCCGGGCGGCTTCGCGAGATCAACTTCTGGGGCCGTCCGATGAAGGACCAGGCCGTGCTGGGCAGGGAGCGCAACGCGTTCACCGGCAACGACTTCACCGCCGCCGAGCTGGACTACGTCGCCTTCAAGCACATCGACCTGCACGCGCAGCGCTGGCCCGGCCCGCCCGGCTATGCACTCCTCGATCGCGTGACCGCCCGGGTGCGGGCGGTGCTACCGCTGGTGGAGACCTGGCCGGACGAGAAACACCGGAAGGAGGCCCGCTTCAGCCTGGAGTTCCTCGCCGGCAATGCCGTGGAGCACAACGACGACCACGCGGTGGTGAGCCCGCTGGACATGGGCCGCAGGCTGCCGCCCGCCCTCCGCGAGGAGCTGTTCGAGGCGTTCAGAGGCACATCCAGCGATACATCCCCTGGTTGAGCCGTACGGCCGTGCGGGCCAGGTCCCGGAGGGCCGTGACCCGCTCGACCTCGAACTCGTCGAACAGTTCCTCCTCGGCGTACTCGCCCAGCCGCGCGTCGTCCACGGCCGCGAGCGCCTCGACGGTCTCGGACGCCATGCGCTCCAGAGCCGGCCCCTCGTCGCCCCCCACGACCGTCTCCGTTTCGCCGAACTCGCTGAGGTCGCGCCCGCTGAGCTCGGCGACGAGCGTGTCGAGCTCGTCGAGCCATCCCTTGCAGTCCACGTACGGCAGGTCGACCGCCCCAGGCCCGGCGGGCAGGGCACGCCGGGCGGACCTGTCGGAATCGGCGGTGAAGTAGTCGACCAGGACACCCATGGCCGATCACCTTAGCGCCGGCCATGCGCTGCCGTGTCAGCGGCCGCGTCAGCACGGCGACGGCCCGGTGTCAGTGCGGTCGGCGATGGTTGTCTCCATGAACGGAACAGCGATCGCGGCCTCGGCCCCGGGCCAGGTCCCCTCGGGCGACCCGGCCTGAGCAATCCGGATACCCCGGGGCGCCAAGAGGACCGCAATCGCAACCGGTCCGTTCAGTCGGATTTCGTAACAGCTTCGAAGGAGCACACCACCATGACCGTCACCCTCACCGACCAGGACACGCTCACCCTGCGGACCGCCGCGTGGGGCGCCGTCTCGCTGATGACCGCCGCCGGTGCCGCCGGCTCGCCCCACAAGATCGCCACCGAGGGCTCCATCGCCCTGACCTCCGCGACCGGCCTGGTCGGGCACGTGCTCGCCAAGCGCCCAAGGGTCTGAACGGCAGGTCCACGGCCGCACTCGCCGACCAGGTGCTGCCGGCCCTGACGGCATCCATGCGCCTGCTCGAGAAGCAGGCTCCGGCAGAGGCCGACAACTTCCGCCGCACCGTCCTCGTCGCCGTCGAAGCAGCCACCCGGCCGCAGAAGGGCGAGCCCAGCCCCGCCATGGCCGAGATGGCCCGCAAGATCACCGAGTCCCTCACCGCAGCGTGACGGATGTCGACCTACGCCGGCTACAGCATGTCACGGGGTCCTGCCCGGACCCCGTGACCCGGCGGCGTCATCCGTCCGTCACGTGACCGGTGCGGCACGGCCGACGGTCACACGAGGGTGTAGCCGGCCTCCTCGACGGCCTTGCGCACGGCGTCGTCGGCGACGTCGCCGGAGACGTCGAGACGGCCGCTGCCGAGGTCGACCTCGACGCCGGTGACGCCGGGGATCTCGCCGACCTCCTCCTTGACCGAGCTCACGCAGTGGCCGCAGGTCATGCCCTGCACGGTGTACGTCTTGACGCTCATGGCGCTCTCCATTTCCGGGAGAAGGGGATTCATGCGGTGCGGCCGACGACCTCGCGGACCGAGCCGTAGCCGTGCCGTCGCAGCCTGCGGGCGAGCTGACGGTTGATCCGGGACGGCCACAGGGGACCCTCGTAGATCAGGCCGGTGTATCCCTGCACGAGGGTGGCGCCGGCCAGCAGCCGCTCCCAGACGTCGTCGACGTCCTCCACGCCGCCGACCGAGACGAGTGTGAGCCGGTCGCCGGCCTTCTGGCGCAGGCGGCGCAGCACCTCCAGCGAGCGGGCCTTGAGCGGCCGGCCGGACAGGCCGCCCGCCTCGGTGCTCGCGACGCCCTCACGGCTGATCGTGGTGTTGGTGGCGATGACGCCCGCCAGCCCGAGCTCTGCGGCGAGATCGGCCACGGCGTCCACGTCCTCGTCCGCCAGGTCCGGCGCGATCTTCACGAGCAGCGGGGTGCGCCCGGCCGCCTCCTTCACCGCCGAAAGCAGCGGGCGCAGGCGGTCCACGGCCTGCAGGTCGCGCAGGCCAGGGGTGTTGGGCGAGCTCACGTTGACCACGAGGTAGTCGGCGAGCGGCGCGAGCCTGCGGGCGCTGTCCACGTAGTCGCGCACGGCCTCGGACTCGGGCACGACCTTGGTCTTGCCGATGTTGACGCCGACCACGGCCGGGATGTGCCGCACCCTGCGCAGCCGCTTGGCGGCGGCCGCCGCCCCGGCGTTGTTGAAGCCCATCCGGTTGATGATCGCCCGGCTCTCGGGCAGGCGGAACAGCCGCGGCCGGGGGTTGCCGGGCTGGGCGTGCGCGGTGATCGTGCCGACCTCGACGTACCCGAACCCGAGCGCCGACAGCGGCTCGGCGCACCCGGCGTCCTTGTCGAACCCCGCGGCGAGCCCGAACGGCGAGGCGAAGTGGACGCCGAACGCCTGGACGCGCAGCGACTCCGCCCTCGGCGCGAGCAGCCGGTGCAGCAGCCGCACGAGGGGCGGGAACATCCCGAGCAGGCGGAGCAGCCTGATCGTGAGGTGGTGGACGGCCTCCGCGTCGAGGCGGCTCAGGACCTGCGTGAACACGAGTCGATACATCACGGCAAGACTATCGCCCGGTCACGGCCCACCTCGGCCCGCCGCCGTACGTTCGCTCAGTTGGGCCGGGGACGGGCCTCGGCCGTGGGCTGAGGCAGCGGCACGTGCGACGCCGTACGGATGGACAGCCCGGAGTCGAAGCCCAGCAGCCGCAGCAGCCGCAGCACCTGCCGGGAGGGGCGGACGAAGGTCACGTCGCCGCCCCACTCCCGCACGCGCGCGTCGGCCCACAGGAGGCTCCGCGCGCCCGCGCAGTCGAGGAAGCCGACTCCGGCCAGGTCGGCCTCGACGTGTCCGGGCCGGTAGGTCCCCAGCACCTGCCGCAGACAGGCATGGAGCTCCGGCACCCCCGACACGTCGAGGTCGCCGTTCAGGGCCATCCGGATGCCGGTATCAGACGACGTGGTCTGGATTCGCAACATTCCTCTGGCCCTGCTCGCCCAGTAGTTCGGCCGCGAGCTCGGACACCTTCCGTCTGCTGTCCCTGGCCTGCTTGCGCAGTCCGGTGAACGCCTGCGAGGCCGTCAGATCGTGCTTGCCCATGAGATAGCCGATGGCCCGCTCGATCACGACGCGGTAGTCCAGGGCGTACTGGAGCTGGTCGGCGAGCACCGCCTTCTCGTCCGCCTCCATCGACGCCACGAGAACCTGCTCGATCACGTGGGCGTACGCGTGGAGGGCCTGGGTGTCGCTCTCCTGCCACTCGTGCGGCGCGTCCTGGTAGACGTTCAGGGTGCCCACGGGCACGCCGCCGAGCCGGATCGGCACTCCCGCCACCCCGCGCACCTCGGGGTGCAGCAGTTCACGCAGGGCCGGCCACCGGCGATCGGTCCGCACGTCGACGGTCGTCACCGCGGTGTCGCCCACGTACGCCGCCACACACGGGCCCTGGCCCGTCACCGCCTGAGCACGCTCGAGGCTGCGGCCACGCTCGTCGGTGGCGAAGAGGTAGCGAAGCGTGCGGTCCTCCTCGGCGAACATCAGGCCGGCGCCGGAGTATCCGAAAAGCCGATCGACCACTTGGACGATGCGCTCAAGGTGGTGCACGATCCCGGTCGCCGACCTGTCCTTCTGCAGGCGTCGCAGGCTGGCGACAAGAGCCTCAGGATCGATATGGGTCATTCCGTATCCTCTCGTGAACCTCACCTCGCACCGCCGTGGCCTGGGGGAGAGGCGCCGATTCGGCCATCACAACTGCCCGGAGGGGGCCCGATCAGTCCTGCTCTCTGCCAGGACCTGAAGAACGATGACCATCAGCTCGCCGAGGCGGGAACCCGCCTCCGCCTCCGTGCGGTCCCAGACCCGCCCGTCCCGGGCGTAGAAGTCCAGAACCCCGATCAGCTCGCAGTCCTCGATGAGCGGTACGGAGAGGACGGCCCGGACCGGCGGGGCGTGGACGGCCACGTGCGGGAACCCCATGGGGCTCGCGGCGTGCAGATCAGGAATCGCGACGAGGCCGCCGCTGGCGGCGCTCTCGATGGCGGGACCGTCGCCCACGGACTCCTGGGCGGACTCCAGCAGTACGCCGTCGTCGTCGGTCGCCCCGATCGCGCGGAGGCGGTTCTGGCCGTCGAGCAGCATCAACGCGGCACCGTCGACCCCGAACAGGTCGGCCATGCCGGTGAGGACGTTCTCGAGAACAGACGCGTCCGATGTCATCGCGAGCCCACTTTCAAACGATCAAGCGGCCGCGGACACAGGGCGGAGTGCCCCTAAGCCTAGTGGGCTCCGAGCAGTGGTAGCCAGGTGATCCCCAGGGTTGCCGGCAGGGTTGGCCGGCCGGGCTGGAGAGGACATGAGAAATCCGCCCTCCCGCAGGGGGAAGGCGGATCGCGAACGGGTGGGGAAACGACGTTTATTCGCCCCAGAAGGCGTCGACCTCGTACTCGTCGCGGCTGTGCAGCCACGACTCGGCGATCCTGCCGTCGCGCATGGTGAGGACGTGCGCGAGGTTGTTCTCCAGCGGCACCTCACGGTCCGGCCGCGTGGCGGTGTACGTCGCGAGCGCGACGGCCGCCTCGTCGTCGGCGAGGACGCGGTGGACGTGCAGCTTGAGCGTCCCCTGGCTGAGCATGGCGGCCTTGACCACGAAACCGATGACGGCCTCCCGCCCGGCGTACGTGCGGGGGCTGGAGTCGCTGCTGGCGCTGCTGTCGCCGGACGAGCGCGAGCAGTTGTCCGCCCTGCTCGCCCGGCTGCTGCACAGCATGGCCGCGCTCCGGACCTAGCGCTTGGCCTTCTTGCCCTCGGGGGTGACGGCGTACCACTCGCCGCCGAAGTCCTTCAGGTCCTGGCCGAGCACGTCCCCCGCCTTCCGGTCCTTCGCGTAGTAGTAGAGCGGGTGCTTGTTGTAGGTCACCTGCGTGGTGCCGTCCTCCCGGTGCAGCGTCCCGAGCAGGTTCGCGTGCACGCCCGTACCGGCCTGGGGCGCGCCGGCGGTGAGCACGGGCGGCCACGCGGCGGCGCACGCCTGGGTGCAGGCGGAGGCGCCGCCCTTGTCCTTCGTGAACAGGTACACCGTGCGGCCCTCCACGCCGACCAGCACGCTGCCGAGCGAGGTGGGCGCCGCGTCGATGCGCGCGGGCCCCGTGGGGGACGCCTGGACGGGAGAGGTCGGCGACGCGGAGTATCCGGTGGCGGACGGCGTCGTCCCCGAGGGGTGCTCGGAGGGCTCGGGCGTCTGCGACTCGTTGAGCTGGTCGTTGGCGACGCGGCTGGCGTCGTCGCCGGCACCGCCGCATCCGGCGGCCAGCAGGCTGATCGCGACCGCGCCGGCATACAGCAGTTTCCTCATGTTCGGCCTCCTGGGAAGTGAGCGAGTCGGCTCCCAGGAGACACGTGGCGACGGCGGCCCCGCCGCCAGGACGCGAAGATCCGGGACAGGCCTTTGCCGTTTCGTGGGTTCCGCCTCACGGACCTCTCGCCGTCCTCGGTGCGAATCAGCGACGCCTGCGGATGAACCGCCAGATTCGGGGAAATCGGAGTAAGCCGTACGGGCGCGGCGGTGCGCCCCGACACGCGAACCGATCGCGGGGAGGTGCCGAGGTCACCGGCGCGTGCGATGCGATGCTGAGGCTGCGACGCCCGCCGGCGCAGCCGTCCGGCCCCGCGGGGGCGACGTCCCTGGCGAACCGCCCCCTTCGCCCGATCTCACGACAGACAAGGAGCGTCCGGATGGCCGAGCGCACGCAACCACCCACCGTGGAACCGGCCGAACTGAGGCGCCGCCTCGGCCGTACGGGAGTGTGGCTGTCCTCTCTGGCGGCGATCCCGGCGGCAGGGGCCAGGAAGGCCGCGGCGGAGATCGAGGAGCTCGGATACCCGGCGCTGTGGATCGGTGAGACCCCGGCCGGGCGGGAGGCGTTCACGCACGCCGCGCTGTTGCTGTCGGCCACCGGGCGGCTGCACGTGGCCACGGGCATCGCCAACATCTACGGCCGCGACCCCGTCGCCGCCGCCAACGGCGCCGCGACCCTCGCGGAGGCGTGGGACCAGCGGTTCGTGCTCGGCCTCGGCGTCAGCCACAAACCGCTGGTCACCCCTCGCGGCCACGACTACTCCGCGCCGCTGGAGTACATGCGGGACTATCTCGACGGGATGGACCGGGCCTCGATCGAGGTGCCGCAGGCGGAGAGGCCGCCCCGGGTGCTCGCGGCGCTCCGGCGCCGGATGCTCGAACTGTCGGCGCGGCGCGCGCAGGGAGCGCACACCTACTTCGTGCCGCCCGAGCACACCGCGAAGGCCCGCGAGATCCTCGGCCCGGACCCGGTCCTCGCCCCGGAGCAGGCCGTGGTGGTCGAGACGGACCCGGGCCGCGCACGGGACATCGCCCGCGAGTACGCCGCCCTGTACCTCTCCCTGCCCAACTACACCAACAACCTGCGCGAACTGGGCTTCTCCGACGACGACTTCGCGGGCGGGGGCAGCGACCGGCTCATCGACGCGATCGTGGCCTGGGGCGAGCCGGAGACGATCGCCGAGCGGGTACGCGCCCACCACGACGCGGGTGCCGACCACGTGTGCGTCCAGCCGCTCGCGGACTCGGTGGGCACACAGATCGAGCACCTCCGGCTGCTCGCCCCCGCCCTCCTGGGGTGACGGCGTGACCGCGGCGACTCCCGGGCGGGGACGCGCTGACCAGGGCGGACAGGGCGGGCAGGACCCTCTGGCGCCCCCGGACCCGACGGGCCTGGAGGCGTGGATACGCCAGGTTCTCGGCCTGGCCGGCGCCCGGGCGTCCGCGTTCACCCCGCCCCTGCCGCCGACCCCGTCCGTCGACGGGGAGGACGCGGGCAGACCGGACCCCGACGGGCAGGCCGAGTAGGCCGCCCCGGGAGGTCAGGCCGCCTGACGCACCTGCTCGGCCAGCCGTTCGAGGCTGTCGTCCAGTGCCCGCTCCACCGCCTCGGCCGGGGGCGCGTGCCGCTCGTCGAAGAAGGACAGGTGGACCGTCACGTCGCTGCTGTCGTCATCGATGCCGGCGACCTGAAGCCATCCGGCGTACCGGTCCACGTCACGGGTACCCCACTCCATCCGCAGTTGGTCCTGCTCGGCCCGCAGCAGCGCGCGTTCGTCCTGGCCCGTCTCGTCCTCGTGGACGGTGACCGCGGGCGGCTCCTCGGCGTGCACGTGCAGCTCACGGGGCATCCAGAGATCGAGTTTGCCGACGTCGCACGCCTGGCGGAACACCTGGTCGGCCGGCGCGGGCATCCTGCGAGACCGCTCGAACTCGGTCATGGTCCGTCACTCCTCCCTCTGTCGACGAGGGAGCCCCTACCCGCCGCGCTCCGGTCCATCCTCCGTCTCGCCACGCGAGGCCGTGCAGCGGGCACCCCCTCCCCGGGCGGATGCGCACGGCGGCGTAGGGTCCGGTGACATGACCGATCATTACGATGTCGTGGTCCTCGGCGCCGGGCCCGGCGGCTACACCGCCGCGGTCCGTTCGGCCCAGCTCGGGCTCAGCACGGCGGTCGTCGAGGAGCGCTATTGGGGTGGTGTCTGCCTCAATGTCGGCTGCATCCCCTCCAAGGCCCTGCTGCGCAACGCCGAACTCGCCCACATCCTGACGAACGAGACCAAGACGTTCGGTATCCAGACGGACGGCCCGATCACGCTCGACTACGGCGCGGCCTTCCGCCGCAGCCGCCAGGTCGCGGACGGGCGCGTCAAGGGCGTCCACTACCTGATGAAGAAGAACGGGATCACCGAGTACGACGGCCGCGGCACCTTCACCGGCCCGAACGCCATGGAGGTGCGCGGCGCGGACGGCTCGGTGCGCACGGTGACGTTCGACCACTGCATCATCGCGGCCGGGGCGACGACCCGCCTGCTGCCGGGGACGTCCCTGTCCGAGCGCGTGGTGACGTACGAGGAGCAGATCCTCAGCGAGACGCTGCCGGGAAGCGTGATCATCGCGGGCGCCGGCGCGATCGGCGTCGAGTTCGCGTACGTGCTGCACAACTACGGCGTGAAGGTCACGATCGTCGAGTTTCTCGACCGGATGGTCCCGCTGGAGGACCAGGAGGTGTCGGCGGAGCTGGCCCGGCGCTACCGGCGGCTCGGCATCGAGGTGCTGACCTCCACCCGCGTCGAGTCGATCGACGACAGCGGCGAGAAGGTGCGGGTCACCGTCTCCAGGAACGGCGAGACCTCCGTGCTGGAGGCCGACAAGGTGCTGCAGGCCATCGGCTTCCAGCCGCGCGTCGAGGGATACGGCCTGGAGCAGACCGGCGTGCGGCTGACCGAACGGGGCGCGATCGCCGTGGACGGCCGCTGCCGCACGAACGTGCCGCACATCTTCGCCATCGGCGACGTCACCGCGAAGCTCATGCTGGCCCACGCCGCCGAGTCGATGGGCATCATCGCCGCCGAGACGATCGCGGACGCGGAGACGATGGAGCTCGACTACGTGATGATCCCCCGGGCCACCTACTGCCAGCCGCAGATCGCGAGCTTCGGCTACACCGAGGCCCAGGCGCGCGAGCAGGGCTTCGACGTCAAGGTGGTCAAGTTCCCGTTCACGGCCAACGGCAAGGCGCACGGCCTGGGCGACCCGAGCGGGTTCGTCAAGGTCATCAGCGACGCGAAGTACGGCGAGATCCTCGGCGCCCACCTCATCGGGCCCGAGGTGACCGAGCTGCTGCCCGAGCTGACCCTGGCCCAGCAGTGGGACCTCACCGTGCACGAGGTGGCGCGCAACGTCCACGCCCACCCGACCCTGGGCGAGGCGGTGAAGGAGGCGATCCACGGCCTGGCCGGTCACATGATCAACATGTGACGGTGGCGGGCGGTCAGCGCGCGGTGGGCGGGCCGTCAGCGCCGGGGCCGACGCTCTTCCCGTGGCCGCGACACCGCGCGGCACCGACCCAGAGGAGCGCACATGAAGACCCCGTCCGTCCTGATCTCCGGCGCGAGCATCGCCGGGCCCGCCGTCGCGTACTGGCTGCGTAGGCACGGCTTCGCCCCCACCGTGGTCGAGCGGGCCCCCGCCCTGCGGGAGGGCGGCCAGGCGGTCGACTTCCGTGGGGCGGTGCACATGAACGTGCTGCGGCGGATGGGCGTCCTGGACGAGATCCGCCGCCTGCGCACCGATCCCGGCCCGCTGCGGGTGGTCGACTGGCGCGGCGACCAGGTCGTCGCGCTGCCCGCCGAGTTCACCGGCGGCGAGGTGGAGATCCTGCGCGGCGACCTCGCCCGCGTGCTGTACGACCGGACCAGGGACGACGTGGAGTACGTCTTCGGCGACTCCATCGCGTCCATGACCGAGACCCCGGACGGGGTGGAGGTGACCTTCGAGCGCGGGGCGCCCCGGACGTTCGACCTCGTGATCGGCGCGGACGGCCTGCACTCGAACGTGCGGCGGCTCGCCTTCGGCCCGGAGTCGCGGTTCGTGCGGCCGTCCGGCCACCACGTCGCGATCTTCAGTGCACCCGACCACCTGGGGCTCGGCCGCGACACGCTGCTCTACAACGAACCCGGCCGCGGGGTGGCGCCGCGGGCGCCAGGGACGGGGCGACCGCCGGGGTGATGTGCGTCTTCCGGGCCCCGGGGCTGGAGTTCGACCACCACGACGTGGCGCAGCAGAAGAAGATCGTCCTGGACGAGTACGCGGGAGCGGGCTGGGAGGTCCCCCGCCTGCTCGAGGCGGTCCCGGACGCGTCCGACTTCTACTTCGACTCGATCAGTCTCGTCCACATGGACCACTACACCCGTGGGCGGATCGCGCTGCTCGGCGACGCCGGCTACGGCGCCACCTGCGGCGGCATGGGGGCGGGCATGGCCGTCGTGGCCGCGTATGTGCTCGCGGGCGAAATCGCCGCCGCCCGCGGCGACCACCGCGCCGCGTTCCCTGAGTACGAACGGCTGATCAGGGGGTTCGCCACGGCGTGCCAGCGGGTCGCGGGCAACGCGGGCTCGTTCCTCGCCCCGGCGACGCGGGGCGCGATCCGGCGGCGCAATATGGCCTACCGGGTGCTCACCGCCGGGCCGCTGATGCGCGTGCTCGACAAGATGAGCACCAAGGCGGCCACCTCGATAACGCTCAAGGACTATGCGGCCTGAAATGCGGAAATGCCGATTACCGAACAGATATTCGGCTCCCGCGGCTATTCACGAGGAAACACTTCCCACGGCGTCGATGAATGGTCGGCTACGCTGGGAATCAGGCCGTGCGCGAAACGCCGTGGCCGCGTACGGGCGAACAATGCGAGGGCGGCCCGATGGCGAGGGACGACGCGAATAACACCGGCTCCCCGGTCGGCGCGAACACTCTGATGGCCCTCATGCGCGAACTGGTCTTCCCGCCGTACGTGATCGAACGGTCATCGGTGGCGCCGCAGGACGTCACCCGGCACGAGAACGACGCGGAGCACTCCTTCGCCCTGGGCCTGGTCGCGGTCTGCCTCGCCCCGCTGATCGACCCGGCCCTGGACCCGGGCAGGATCGCCAGGTACGCCCTGGTCCACGACCTGCCGGAGGTCCACGCGGGGGACGTGTCGGTCTACGCCGACCCGGCGGAACGCGAGAAGAAGGCCGTGCGCGAGGAGGAGGCGCGGGAGATCATCACCCGCGACTTCGGCGGGACGTTCCCCTGGCTCGTCGAGGACCTGTACGGCTACAAGGCGCAGCACGACCCGGAGAGCAGGTTCGTCTACGCGCTGGACAAGCTGCTCCCCCACGTCAACGTGCTGCTGGCCGACCACCACCCGCTGCGCCCGACCTGGGCGGCGTACAAGCACACCGAGATCACGGCCCGGCGGAAGATACGGATGAGCTGCCCGGCACTGCTGCCGTTGTTCGACGAGCTGTGCCGGGAGTTCGCTCGGCGCCCGCACCTGTTCTCCGGTGGGGTGTCACCTGGCGTGGGAGATGACGATGTTCGCGACGGCGAGCAGCGCCGCGCCGCAGACGGCGCACAGCACCCTCAGGGGCAGGCCGGCGCCCGGCCCGAGCACGGCGGGCAGGGCGACGAGGAAGGCCCCGGCCGCGCTGGCCGACACCCGCGTGAGGAGGCGCGACCGCGAGCGCCGCACGACCACAGGAAACCCGGCGCTCGTCGTCAGTGAGTCGCCTCCGGGCATCGGGCCCGCCTGCGTGTCGGCGGCCAGCGTGATCCCGACCCGCGCGAGCGCGTCGAAGCCCAGCATCTCGGGCCGCAACCAGAACTCCACGGTGTCGTATCGCGACGCCACGTCGTAGGAGTCGTCGGACGCGATCTTCAGGAAGGTGCCGTCGGTCGCGCAGACGAGCCGCTTCGCGGTCGGCGTGTAGCCGTCGGAGTAGAAGCTGACCCGCATCTTCACCGAGTCGCCGTCGCTCAGGTGCAGCCGGCCCTCGGCGTCGAGCGTGCCCGTCCTGTCCCTGTTGAGCAGCGGTTCCTCGGTGCGGACGAAGTAGGAGGACCTGTAGGTGGGGTGCCGGGCGAGCCGCCGGGCCACCCCGAGCCACAGGATGGGGTCGTCGCCCTGCTGCTCGTGCAGGTGGAGGTCGGGGAAGCGGGTGGTGGCCGGATACCAGCGCCCGCCGTTGGCCTCCGCCAGCCTGTCCACGAACCAGCCGCCCTTGGCCCTGATCTCCGCCTCGGTCAGCGGGAACTCCTCCAGGTTCGCGTAGTCGTCCACCCGCAGCCGGAACACGGCCATGTCGGCCACGCAGGCGGTCGTCACGACCGTGGCGAAGCGCACGGGCACGACGAACGGCTCCGCGTCGGGCGACTCCCGGTCGGCCAGGAAGGCCACGAGGCACCGCCGGCCGACGGCGGAGCCGTTCGCGATCGCCTGTTGCAGGGCGCCCGCCACGTAGTCGGTCTCGTACCGGAACTGGATGATCGCCCCTCTGGGCAGGGCCAGCGCCCTCAGGACGTCCTCCGCGTACCTCCGCCTGCTGTCGGACGAAAGCAGCAGCACCGAGGGCCGCACCCCGGTCATGTCCGCGGTCATGTCCGCCCCTCTTCCACGCCACGCAGGCGGTCGTCGAGCGCGAGGAAGCGCGGCCACACCCGGTCCCTCGGCAGTTCGTCGAGGCGCAGGCTCGCCGCGGTCTCGTACCGCAGCCCACGGTCCGCCAGCGCCCGGTGCTCACCGAGGATGATCGGCTCGCGTACGCCGTCCGACTGGTCGCCGGTCAGGTCGATGACGAACCGCCGGGGGTCGTGGGCCGGGCCGATCTCGACCCAGCAGTGGTGGCTGACGTCCTCGGCGTCGTCGCGGCCGACCCGCAGCCGCCCGTAGCAGTAGACGGGTTCGAGCAGCAGGTCGGTGCGGAGCCTGCGGGCGAGCCAGACGGAGGTGACGCCGCACTGGCCCCGGGGGTCGCCCGCGGCGACCGGCGACTCCTGATATCGCGGATGCACCGTGCGATCCGACCAGCAGGACTCCAGCATGCGGCGGTAGCCGAGCAGGCGCTCCGTCCACTGCGGCGAGGTGAAGTCGGCCTTGACGGGTCTCACGTGGTCGCCGCCCGAGTGGGTCCGGCGCGACACCCTGATCAGGCCCTCGATCGCGCCGACGCTCCGCTTCGCGGCGGAGGTGGCGCCGAGGACCATGAGCACGTTGTCCGGGGTGTCCAGGAGTTGCGGCATCGACTCCCCGGACATCCGGCGCGTCTGGAAAAGGCCTTTGTCGTCGTAGCGGTAGGCCACGGGCGACAGGGCGATCGGCCTGAATCCCGACGCGAGGAATGATGTGCCGTCGAAACCGAGCATGGGATTGTATGCCGTTATGACATAATCCGCGGCGTTTTCCGCCCTGATCTCCCGGACCGCGCGGGCGATCGTCAGGCTCATGAGGTTCGCCGGAATTCCCGCCAGCCCGTGCATTCTTGTCAG
Organism: Microbispora sp. GKU 823; assembly: GCF_002027145.1. NCBI lineage: Bacteria > Bacillati > Actinomycetota > Actinomycetes > Streptosporangiales > Streptosporangiaceae > Microbispora > Microbispora sp. GKU 823. Next base: position 71,817 of record NZ_MWJN01000025.1, read on the forward strand.
GACCATTATCCGGTCCGGATTCACGTCCAGCCCGTGCCCGGTGAGCGCGTCCAGGACGTACTGGCGGTCGCATCGCGAGAAGGCGACGTACGTGATCGGCATCGTCGCGCCCGGCAGGAAGAGCCCGAACTGGAGGACGGTGTCGGCCCTCTCACTGTGCAGGTAGTGCAGTCTCGACTGGACCAGATGGCCGACGCCGGGCATGACCTCGGCGAAGCGCAGGCTGGTGTGGTAGCCGTCGCCGAACGACAGGCTCAGGTCGCGGTGCGCCTTGTTCACGTTGAGGAGGACGGAGGCATGGGCCTGGTACGCCGCGTCCTCGGCGGACTGGCGCACCTGGGCCGCCCGGACGACGGCCTGCAGCCGTATCTCCTCGTACACCTTGTCCGGAGACCAGCCGGCGATGGCCGGCCTGCTCAACCGGGGCAGGTGCAGTCTTACCTGGATCTCCAGGGTCCGGAGGTCGACTCCGACCGTCTCGGCGTCCGCGCGGATGCGCGTCCCCATCGCGCCGACGAAGGTCTCGACATCCGGATCACGAAGCCCGTCCACTCGCGCGCCCTCGCTTCGCGCTTTCTCCCTTCGCGGCGTACGCGTGGTCTTGGGCACTTCTTCTCCCGCAATCGCGAGAATCTTGTCAGTGACGCCGTCAAGGATAGAACTCGAAGCGCACCCTGTCAGGGCGCTCGCGGAGTTGGTATCGCCTTTTATCGGACCCGCCGCAATTACGGCCGCTTTTTCATTGGGTCCGCGGAGGCGGCCTCCAGAGCGGCGGCGGCAACAGGAGATCGGCAGTGGCCGGGACGTGCGGGCAGCACCAGGATTCCACTGCCAGAAGGTGTCAGTGAAGCGGTCCTACCGTTCCGTCATGGCTTTCGCGGAGAAACTGCTCTTCGTGCCGCCACCGATCGAGGTGAGCGGCTACCACGTCAAGCGCTACCACGTCACCGCCGACCCGGCCGGGATCGACCCCGAGATCGAGAAGGCGGCGTACGCCGTCCTGCCCGAGTTGCTGCCCGAACCCGACGGCACACCCCCGGCCGCCTTCGTCGTCCTGCACAGGGGCGGGGACGACGGGGCCTACGTCAACGCCTACACCTGGGCTTGGGACAACGCCCTGCACTACGGCAACGCGGTGGCCGGTCAGCCCGCGCTGGGCTGCCCCGACCGGGATCCCACCCACTTCGTCCGGCCGGAACGCCCGCTCATCGGCTGTGTCTGGGAGCTGCCGCCGATCCTGCACGAACGCGACGCGTGGGTGCGGCACATGCTCGCCCCCGATCAGCCCGACCTCGACGCCTACCTCGCGGACACGCTGCCCGAGGGCACGACGGGAGACCGCCGCTGACGCCGGATCCTTGATCCGACCATGGAGGTGTCTTGCACGCGACCGAATGCAGCGTTTGTGAGCCGAATGAGAGACTTCTGAGCAAGCGCCGACCATGTCAGGCGCAAACCCCGCGGCTCATCGCCAGAAAAAGCCGCCCGGTGTGGTAACGGCGAAACCGCTGGAAGCCCGCCCTCCTCGCCGCGAAGGCCGAGGAGGGCGGAGCCGTCTCAGGCGGAACCGCCGTCCGGCGGGCCGTATCCCCCGCCGCCGGGTGTCTCGATTTCCAGCACGTCGCCCGGTTCGACCCGGACCGAGTCGCATCCCGCGAGGTGGACGACGCCTCCGTCCGCGCGCCGCACCCGGTTGACGCCCAGAGCGCCGGGGGCGCCGCCGGCCATGCCGTACGGCGGCACGCGGCGGTGGCCCGACAGCACGCTGACCGTCATCGGCTCGCGGAACCGGATGCGGCGCACCGCCCCGTCCCCGCCGCGCCACCGTCCGGCGCCGCCGCTGCCGCGCCGTATGGCGAACTCCTCGAGCAGCACGGGGAACCGCCACTCCAGCACCTCGGGGTCGGTCAGCCGGGAGTTCGTCATGTGGGTCTGCACCGCCGCCGCCCCGTCGAACCCGTCCCCCGCCCCAGACCCCGAGGCGACGGTCTCGTAGTACTGGCGCCGTTCGTCGCCGAAACTGACGTTGTTCATCGTCCCCGACCCCTCGGCCTGGACGCCCAGCGCGGCGTAGATCGCGCCGGTGACGGCCTGCGAGGTCTCGACGTTGCCGGCGACCACGGCCGCGGGGTACGCCGGGGCCAGCATCGACCCCTCCGGCACGACGATGCGCAGGGGCCGCAGGCAGCCGTCGTTGAGCGGGATCTCGTCGGCCACCAGGGTGCGGAAGACGTACAGCACGGCGGCGGTGACCACGGCCGACGGCGCGTTGAGGTTGCCGTCGAGCTGGGGCGAGGTGCCGGTGAAGTCGATCGTCGCGGCGCGGCGGGCGCGGTCCACCGAGACGCGCACCGAGATCACGGCGCCGGAGTCCGTCTCGTAGCGGTAGCGGCCCTCGCTGAGGGCGTCGATCACCGCGCGGACCGCGCTCTCGGCGTTGTCCTGCACGTGCCGCATGTAGGCCCGCACGACATCGAGGCCGAAGTGGCCGATCATCGCGCCGACCTCCTCGACGCCCTTGGCGTTCGCAGCGATCTGCGCGCGCAGGTCGGCCAGGTTGGTCGCGGGGTCCCTGGACGGGTACGGCCCCTCGGTGAGCAGCCGCCACGTCTCCTTCTCGCGCAGGCCGTCGCGGTCCGCCAGCAGGCGGCAGTCGAACAGCACGCCCTCCTCGTGGACGCTCCTGCTTCCGGCGGGCATCGAGCCGGGCGTCAGCCCGCCGATCTCCGCGTGGTGGCCGCGGGAGGCCACGAAGAACAGGATCTCCCGGCCCGCGCCGTCGAAGACGGGGGTGACGACCGTGATGTCCGGCAGGTGGGTGCCGCCGTGGTAGGGGTCGTTGATCGCGTACACGTCGCCCGGCCGCATCCCGCCGCCCCTGCGGCGGACCACCTCCTTGACGCTCGCGCCCATCGACCCGAGGTGCACCGGGATGTGCGGCGCGTTGGCGATGAGATCGCCGCCGGAGTCGAACAGCGCGCAGGAGAAGTCGAGCCGCTCCCGGATGTTCACCGACTGCGCGGTGGACCCCAGCCGGGCGCCCATCTGCTCCGCGACGGACGTGAAGAGGTTGTTGAAGACCTCCAGCATCACGGGGTCGGCCTCGGTGGTCACGCCGGTGCCCCGGGGGCGCGCCCGCACCCGCTCCAGGACCAGGTGTCCGTACGGCGTCACCCCGGCCCGCCAGCCATCGTCGACCACGGTGGTCGCGTCGGCCTCGGCCACGATCGCCGGGCCGCCGAGCGTGTCGCCGGGGCGCAGCCGTTCCCGCCGGTAGAGCGGCACCTCGCGCCACGCGCCGCCCGCGTACATCCGTACGGTGTCCACCGGCCGCCCCTCGGCGTCTTCGGAGGCGGCGCCGGATCCGGAGGCGAGGCCCGAGAGGTCGGGCTGCTCGGTCAGGCCCACCGCCTCGACGGAGACCGCCTCCGCGACCAGCGGCCGGTCCATGAGGAAGGAGTACGTCCGCAGGTGGGCGGTCTCGAACGCGGTCACCATCGCATCTGTCCCGGCCAGGTCCACCGGCAGCGGCGTGTCGGTGCCGTCGTAGCGCAGCCGCACCCGCCGAGTCACCCGGATCCGCCCGTCCGGCACCCCCTCCTCCAGCAGCTCGTCCAGCAGTTCGCGGCGGGCCGCCGCCTCCAGGGCGTCGGCGAGACCGGCCAGGCGCCGCGCCGCGGCGGGCTCCAGCCGGACCTCGACCGACTGCTCCCGCATCACGGTGGTGTCGGCCAGCCCGATGCCCAGGGCGGACAGCACGCCCGCCATCGGCGGCACCAGCACGGTGCGGATGCCGAGCGCGTCGGCCACCGCGCAGGCGTGCTGCCCTCCGGCGCCGCCGAACGTGGTGAGGGTGTATTCCGTGACGTCACGGCCCTTCCGCACGGATATCTGCTTGATCGCGTTGGCGATGTTCTCGACCGCGACCCGCAGGTAGCCCTCGGCGACCTGCTCGGGGTCGCGCTCGTCGCCGGTCCGCGCGCGGATGTCCGCGGCCGCCTCGGTGAACCGCCGCCGCACCTCGCCGATGTCCAGCGGCAGGTCGCCGTGCGGGCCGAAGACCTCGGGGAAGTGGCCGGGCTGGACGCGGCCGAGCATCACGTTGGCGTCGGTGAGGCACAGCGGGCCGCCGTTGCGGTAGCAGGCCGGGCCGGGGTCGGCCCCCGCGGAGTCCGGGCCGACCCGGTAGCGGCCGCCGTCGAAACGCAGGACCGACCCGCCGCCCGCCGCCACCGTGTGGATGGCGATCATCGGCGCGGACAGCCGTACGCCGGCCACCTGGGTCTGGACGACCCGCTCGTACGCGCCGGTGTAGTGGGACACGTCGGTCGAGGTGCCGCCCATGTCGAAGCCGATCACCTTGTCGAACCCGGCCAGCCGGGACATGCGCGCCATGCCGACGATGCCGCCGGCCGGGCCGGACAGGATCGCGTCCTTGCCGCGGAAGTGCCCGGCCTCCGCCAGCCCGCCGTTCGACTGCATGAACATCAGCCGTACGCCGGGCAGTTGCCGGGCCACCGTCTCGACATACCGGCGCAGGACGGGCGAGAGGTAGGCGTCGGCCACGGTGGTGTCCCCGCGCGGCACCAGCTTCATCAGCGGGCTGACCTCGCTGGAGCACGACACCTGGGCGAAGCCGGTGCGCCTGGCCAGGCTCCCGATCGCCCGTTCGTGGGCCGGGTGCAGGTGGCTGTGCAGGCAGACCACCGCGACCGCGTGTACGCCCTCCTCGCGCAGCCGCCGCAGCTCCGGCGCGAGCCCTTCGAGGTCGGGCGGCCGGAGCACCGTGCCGTCGGCGGTGATCCGCTCGTCCACCTCGGCCACGCGCTCGTACAGCATCTCCGGCAGCACGATCCGCCGGTCGAAGATGCGCGGCCGGTTCTGGTAGCCGATGCGCAGCGCGTCGCCGAACCCCTTGGTGATCACCAGCGCCGTGCGCTCGCCCCGGCGTTCCAGCAGGGCGTTGGTGGCGACCGTGGTGCCCATCCGCACCGACTCGATCCGCTCGACCGGGATCGGCTCGCCCGCCTGGACGCCCAGCAGGGCGCGGATGCCCGCCACCGCCGCGTCGGGATAGCGCGCCGGGTTCTCCGACAGGAGCTTGCGTGTCACCAGCCGCCCGTCCGGGCGCCGGGCGACGACGTCGGTGAACGTCCCGCCGCGTCCACCCAGAACTGCCACCGGTCTCCAGGCATGGGACCCCCCTCCGCACGCCCGTACATCCCTTGTATCAGGGCCGCGCGCCCCGGCCTTAATAGGGCGACATATCACCTCATGCCCGACATATGATCGAGTGCCGTTTTCCGGATCACACCGGAACGGTGTGAGGAAAGGTGGTTCCGGCAGTGACGTCCGTGCCCAGCGTGGAGCGCAGTGGGGGCATCGGCACCCTCGTCACCGGCAACCTGCTCGGCGGCGTCGCGGTCGCCTCCGGCATCGCGGTCGGCGGGCTGCTCCTGGAGCGGCTGGGCGGCACGTCCGTCGCGGGGCTCGGCCAGGCCGCGAGCGTGCTCGGCGCGGCGGTCGCCGCGGTGCCGCTTGCCGGGGTCGCGGCCCGGCACGGGCGGCGCCGTTCGCTCGCTCTCGGGTACGCGATCGCCGTGTTCGGCGGCGTGCTGATCGTCACGGCCGCCGTCGTCGCACAACTCGCCGTGCTGCTGGCCGGGCTGGCCATGTTCGGCGTCGGGCAGGCGGTGAACCTGCAGTCCCGGTACGCCGCCGCGGACGGTGCGGCCCCGGGCGCCCGAGCCAGGACGATGTCGATCGTCATCTGGGCGACCACGATCGGGTCCGTGGCCGGCCCCAACCTCAGCGAGGTCGCCGACCGGTTCGGCCGGTGGCTCGGGCTGCCCGGCCTCGCCGGCCCCTACGTGTTCTCGATCGTGGCCTTCGCCCTGGCGGGCGCGGTGGTGGCGGTGTTCCTCCGGCCCGCCGTACGGTCGTCCGCGCCGGCCGTACGGTCGCCCGCGCCGGCGGACGGCGAGGCGGACGAGAGCCGCCGGACGGTGGGAGCGGTGGCGGCACTGCGCTGGGCGGCGGGCGACCCCGCGGCGCGGTTCGCGGTCGTGCTCATCGCGGTGGCGCACGCGACGATGGTCATGGTCATGGTGATGACGCCGCTGCACATGCAGCACCACGGGATGTCACTGCAGCTCGTGGGCGTGGTGATCAGCCTGCACGTGCTCGGCATGTACGCCCTCAGCCCGGTCTTCGGGTGGCTGGCCGACCGGCTCGGCGCGGTCCGCACGGCGTGCGCCGGGATGCTGATGCTCGCGGCGGCCGTCGTGCTCGGCTTCGTGGCCGCGTCCGCCTCGGAGGGCAGCGCCCTCACCGCGCTCGCGCTGATCGTGCTCGGCGTCGGCTGGTCGGCGTCGATGATCTCCGCGTCGGCGCTGCTCGCCGGCACCGCCGCGGACCACGTCCGAGTGCCGCTGCAGGGCGCCACCGACGCCGGCATGAACTACGCGGGCGCCGCGGCGGCCGCGCTGGCCGGGCCGATCCTCGCCGCCGGCGGTTTCCGCGCGGTCAACGTCGCGGCGGCGATCATCCTGGTGCCCGCCGTCGCGACGGCGGTCCCGCCCTCCGCCGACGCCGGGCGACCGCGAACGAAGCGGGGGACGACGGGCACCGCGCGCAGGCCGTCCGGCCCTGATCCGGTTCGGGAGAAGCCCCCTCGTCACGACGACGAGAGGGGCCTCCCGCCGGCGGTCAGGACTCCCGCTTCGGGATGATCCGCTTGACCGCCACCGCGGCCGAGACCAGCGTGAACAGGCCCAGGGCGATCCAGAGCGCGTTCCAGCCCACGAACGGGGCGGTCAGCGCCGCACCGCCGAAGCCCGCCGCGACGCCCCCGATGGGTGGGTTGTTGTACATGTTCACCATTTCCTTTCCCGACGCCACGCGGCGTCCCAGAAGGCTTTCGCCTGTGCGATCTGCAGGAAGACATCGAAGATCATTTCGACGAACAGCAGGGCGGCGACGGCCATCTGCCTGCCGCCCCTGCTCCGTACGGTCACGATCCGCTCGACCATGAAGACGCCGGTGACCGCCACCCAGAGCGGATGGAAGGTGAGCGTGCCCGTGACCGCGATCGACCAGGCCGTGGCGCCCAGGTACGCGAAGATCACAATGATCCCGATCAGCGACAGGAGCTGACGGCCCCAGTAGGGCAACGTGACCCGCGTCCAGCCGTAGTCGGTGAGGTTCTCCAGCGCCCCCCGCTTCCACCGCAGCCGCTGCTTGAACAGGTCCTTCCAGGTCTCCATGACCTCGGTGGTGAGCGTGCACTCCGCGGGACACAGGATGCGGAACCTCAGGTGCAGCAGCGCCAGGGTGAGCTCATTGTCCTCGGTCAGGACGCGCACGTCGTACACCTGGTCGCGGCCGGGGAGCCGGCCGCTGCGGCGGGCCCTCACGACCTCCTTGAGCGCGAGCGCGCGAAAAAGCGTCGCCGTCCCGGTGAGCACCAGCGCCTTTCCGCGCAGCCGCCGCACGTCCCGGGCGTAGCGCGCGTACTCGTTGCGCTGGAACATGCCCACCAGGCCGCCGCCCGGCTTGCCGGTGAAGGTGCCTCCCACCGCGGCCAGCTCGCCGGTGGCCAGCCGGAGGACGGCGTGGTGGATGAAACCGGGATCGAGCGCCGAGTCCGCGTCCATGACCAGCACGGCGTGCCGGGACCCCAGCTGGGGCAGCAGGACTTCGAGCACCTGGTTGAGCGCGCCCGCCTTCTTGTGGCGGTTCCCGACCGTCCTGATCACCTCGGCGCCGTGCGCGCGTGCGATGTCCGCGGTCCTGTCGGTGCAGTTGTCCGCGATCACGATGACGCGGTTGGGCCTGCGCCGCTGGCCGTGCAGCGACATCATCGTCTCGGCGATCTGGTCCTCTTCGTTGTGCGCGGGGACCAGCACGATGACGTGCATGCGCGCGGGGTCGACCTCCGGGAGGTCCCGCTTGCCGTCGGCGCCCTTCGCGGCCCGGTGACGGCCCGTACCGGCCCCCGCGGGGTTGCCCGGGTGGACCGGCGTGACGGTGTGTCCACCGCGCCCGGTCTCCGGCGGCCTGGGCAGAGTTTCCGACTGAACCACTTGAAAACCGTCCAGCTCCCAGCAAACCGCCGCATTGTGGTGACTTCTTCCAAGAAGTTACACGCGTGATGGGAGTGACTGGTTGACATCAAAGCGACATAGGATGCTCTAGCAGATTTCAGCACGAGAACGGGACTGAAATGGGCAGGGCCGCCGTCGCCGTCCTCCTGGGCCTGTCCGCGGTCGCCGTCGCCGTCGCGGTCGCCGCCGGGCGCTCCGGCGACCCCCAAGCGGCGCCGCCCGCGCCTCCCGTCAGCGCCTCCACCCCCCAGGCGAATCCGAAGGCCACCGCCCGCGCCCTGTCGTCGTCACCGCCGGTCATGCTGGAGATTCCGAAGATCGGGGTGCGGACCACACTGATGACGCTGGGCAAGAATCCGGACGGGACGCTGGAGGTCCCGCCCCTGGACAGGGTCGACGAGGCCGGGTGGTACCGCCTCGGTCCGTCACCGGGCTCACCCGGTCCCGCGGTCATCGCCGGTCACGTCGACTCGAAGAAGGGACCCGGCGTCTTCTTCCGGCTCGGGGACCTGCGGCCGGGCGACACGGTGCGGATCTCCAGGAAGGACCACACCCAGGTGGTCTTCGAGGTGGACTCCCTGGAGAGCGTGCCGAAGGACCGCTTCCCCACCCGCAAGGTCTACGGGATGGTGAAGTTCCCCGGCCTGCGCCTCATCACCTGCGGCGGAGCCTTCGACACCGCCAGTGGCCACTACCGCGACAACGTCATCGTCTACGCCCACCTCGTCGCCGTACGCCGCCCGCAGGCCCGTTGATCAACCGTACGGGACGGCTGCATCATCGTGAGGGCGTCCGCGGCTCTGAAATGGGCCGCCGGGCCATCCGGGTCGGAGACGAAAAGGGAGCGCGGGCATGCGGTTCGAGACCGGCGTCGACATCGACGCCTCCGCGGATCGGGTCTGGCGGGTCATGACGGACGTCGTCAGATGGCCCGAGTTCACCCCCACCATGACCACGGTCGAGCCCCTCGGCGACGGCCCGCTCGGCCTCGGCGGCCGGTTCAGGATCAAGCAGCCGGGGCTTCCCCCGATGGTCTGGCAGGTCAACGAGTTCACCGACGGCAGGTCCTTCGCCTGGCAAGCGACCGGCGGGGGCGTCACCACGATCGGGACGCACGTGCTCACGCCCCGAGAGGGCGGAGTCTCCGTCCTGCTCGGGATCGACCAGTCCGGACCGCTGGCGCCGCTGATGAGCCTGCTGGTCGGCGGCCGACCCGCAGGTACGTACGCACGGAGGCGGAGAGCCTCAAACGGCGCTGCGAGTCCGGCGAGGATGTGTGAGCGGTTCTGCCGACGGTGGGCCGGAGTCCGGGGACCCCGGCCCACGCGGTGACTACCGGGCCGGGTAGTCCGTGACGTACTGCGGCGCGCCGACCTTGGTCGTGTCGGCCGCGTCGCCGACGCCGTTGACGACATGGTCGATCGTCCCGGCGCTGAGGTTGACCGTCATGATGTGGTGCAGCCTCACGCCCGGGGTCTGCGGGACCTCGAAGCCGTTCTCGGTGTGGATCTGCGGGTTGTTCTGGTTGAAGACGTAGACGCCCGCGCCGTAGAGGTTGTGCCTCTTCACGCGGTCGCCGACCTTGTAGCCGGCGTAGCCCTCCACGGAGCCGTTCATCCAGTCGGCCTGCGTGGGCGGGTCGTACGGCAGCTCGTTCTGGTAGAGGATCGTCGTGCCGTCCTCGCCGTTCCAGACCGTGTTGTAGCGCTGGAAGTGCTCGACGAACAGGCCGGTCGCCGTCACGTGGTCGCCGTTGATGACGGCGCCGTAGCGGCCGATGTTGGTGTTCCAGCGCTGCGTGTCGGTGAAGCCCTCGACACCGTGGTCGGCGCGCCACACCCAGGTGTGGTCGATGAGCACGTTGTCGCTGTCGACCTCGAGCGCGGTCTCGGTCTTGCCGACGTGCGGCCCGCCGACCCGGAAGTACACGTCGGACAGCGTCGTCGGGTTGTCCGCCGAGGTCCGGTGGCCGCCGTGCCTGCCGCCCACCCGCAGCAGGGCGGGGGACTTCTGGAGGCCCGCGTCGACGGTGACTCCCGCGACGACCACGCCGGGGACGTCGGCGACGTCGAGCGGGACCGCGCCGCGTACGGCGGTGAGGGTGGCGTGCCCGAGCCCGAGGACAACGGTGTCCGGGCGCTTGACCTCGATGCTCCGTGCGATGTCGTACACGCCGGGCGTGAGCAGCAGGTTCTTGCCGCGCGCGAGCTGGCTGTTGATGGCCTGCACCGAGTCGGACGGCTTCGCGACGTAGAAGTCCGACAGCGGCAGCGTGCGGCCCGGCGTCATGCCGTTCGCCCACGAGACGCCGCGCGTGTTCTTCCTGGCGGCGGGCACGCGGACGTTGATTCCGCCCTGCGCGTCGGCGTACAGGTAGGGCTTCTCCCGGCTGACGGGGGTGTTCTCCAGCGTGGTGTAGGGCGGGTTCGGGAAGCCGGACTCGTCCGGCGCGCCGACGACGCCCGAGAAGACCTGGTTCCACACGGCGTTGGACCACCCGGCGACCTCGGTGTTGCGGGTCAGCCACTGCTGCTGGGAACCGTTCGTGACGGACGGCAGCCGGGAGTCGGCGATGAAGCCGCCGCTGGCGTACTGCGGGCCTGCGGTGCAGTAGTCCATCAGCGACAGGGTGCCGCCGCTGACGTTGAGGCGGCGCATGGAGACCGCCTGCGAGACGGCCCAGAAGTTCGCCGACTGGCGGCAGCCGTCCTGGCCCGCCGCGTTGATGTTGATCGACAGGTTCGACAGCGTGCGCCAGAAGTTGACGAGCGCGAGGCAGTTGCCGGTGCCGTTGTTCTCCAGGCAGCGGTTGTAGACCTCGACCTTGCCGTTGATGACGACGTCGGTGGGCGAGGCGCCCAGGCCGGCGATCTCGGTGTAGTAGCCGACCTTGATCTGGAGCGGGTGCTCGGCGGTGCCGTACGTGCCGGGCTTGAAGAGGTAGGCGTGGCGCTCAGTGCCCATCTCGTTGTCGACCTGCGCCGAGTGCGCCGCGTCCAGGGTCGCCTGGATCTGGTCGACCGGCATGCTCGGGTCGAAGACGGTGACGTTGGGCCCGAGGTCGGGGGCTCCTCCGTGATTCCCGTGGTTCGCGGAGGCCGGGGCCGGTGCGGCGGCGGTGGCGGCCGTCGTTCCCGCCGTCACGACGGCGGTCGTGAGCACGAGACCGAACGTGAACGCCCGGCCGATCAGCCAGCGGCCGGAGCGCCGCCTGGTGGGACTCCCAGTGTCAGGAGTCTGGGTCGTCATACGGTTCGTCCTTTCCGCTGCGTACGCAGCCGAGAGAGCGCTCTCTCGCGAGCCCGCCTTGTATCAAGCCCTGAAAAAAATGCGTGGGACGTTTGTACCGCGCGAACCGGCCCCGGCGCCATCCCTTGATTTCACTCCGAGACGCCGAACCGCCCCGGAGCGGGCAGTGGCTCCGGGGCGGTCCAGCGCTCGGATCAGGCGGTCTCCCTGACGAACTCGGCGTGCGCCGCGGCCAGACGGCCGCCGACCTCGGCCGTGCTGATGAGCACGGACATGTTCGCCCTGGACGACCGGCCCTCGGTGGCCACGTCCACCGCGCGCATCAGATACTTGGTGATCGCGTTGCCGCGGACGCCGTCCCGCTCGGCGGCGGCCATCGCACCGGCGATGGCGGCGTCCACCTCGGACGCGTCGATCGCGTCCTCCTCCCGCACCGGCGTGGTGATCAGGAACGAGCTGTTGTTGCCCAGCGCCCAGTGGTTCTCCACCGCCCGCGCGATCACCCGCTCGTCGTCCAGCCGCTGCGGGCTGCGGATGCCGCTGGAGACGCAGTAGAACGCGGGGAAGTCGTCCGACCGGTACGACACCACCGGCACGCAGTGGGTCTCCAGATACTCCATCGTCAGGTTCAGGTCGAGGATGCTCTTGGCCCCGGCGCAGACGACGGCCACCTTCGACCGGGTGAACTGGATCAGATCGGAGGAGACGTCCATCGTCTTCTCCGCGCCCCGGTGCACGCCGCCGATGCCGGCCGACGAGAAGAACGGGATGCCGGCCAGTTCGGCCGCCACCACCGAGCTCGCCACCGTCAGCGCGCCGAGCCCGCCCTGGGCCAGGATCACCGGCAGGTCCCGGCTGCTGACCTTGGGGATTCCGGAGGTCGAGGCGAACCGCTCGACGTCCTCGTCGGTCATGCCGACCTTGATCCGCCCGCCCTCGACGCAGATCGTGGCCGGGACGGCACCGCCCGCGCGGACCGCGTCCTCGACCTTCCGCGCGGTCGCGGCGTTGTCCGGATAACGCAGGCCGTGGGTGATGACGTTCGACTCCAGCGCCACCACCGGCCGGCCCTCGGCGAGTGCGTCCGCGACCTCCTCGCTGTACACCAGCGGGACGCGCCCATGCTCCCGGGTCATCGTCGCCCCTCAGTTCGCGGCCGGGCCGTAGTTCGGCAGCTTGTTCAGCTTGTGCTTCTGGTTGAGGATCTCCGGGATGTAGACCTTCTCGTCCCACAGCTCCTTCGCGACCGGCTCCAGGATGATCGACACCGAGCCCTCCTCGCAGCCGAAGGCGCTCGTCATCGCCTTGGTCACCGCGGCGACCAGGTCGGAGTGCTGCTGCTCGGTGAGGGGGACCGGGAAGTGCTTGATGCTGACGTGCGGCATGATGATCTCCTTACGGTGGGTCCCGAGACGATCCCTGATGGCTTCGACCAGCTCGTCGATCTCCGGATCCCTGAGCAGGCCGTAGTGATCGGCTTCCAGGTCGACGACGACCGGGGCCGTCGCCGAATAGCCGCTGCTGTTCTCCAGGAACGAGTAGTCGTCGCCCCTGGCCTTGAAGATGGTGATCGGCGCGTCGATCCGCCGCCGGGCCAGCTCGCGGAAGGTGTAGCTGAACTCGAAGGTCTCCCCCACCACCCGCATGATCCGGCGTACGAGGTCGATGTCCAGGTCGGGGAAGTGGCGGTGGACGAAGGCGGCGAAGCTCTCCTCGTCCACGGCCTCGGCCAGGCACCGCTCCAGCAGCGGCCCGGTGATCGTGCCGGCGAAGACCGAGAAGAGGATCGTCACGTACGCCTTGTTGCCGAAGCCGGCCTCGCGCTCGTGCTCGGACGTGCCCGCCAGGTGGACCTTCGGCGAGCCCGGCGCGATCAGGAACAGGTGCTCCACCCGCTCGCCGGCCTGCTCAAGCTGGTAGGCGGCCTCGAACGCGACGCGCGCGCCGAACGAGTATCCCCACAGCGTGTACGGACCCGACGGTTGCAGCCGCTGGATCGCCTTGACGTCCTCGGCCGCCATCTCGCCGATGGTCGCGTACGGGATCTCCTCGGGGTTGATCCCGTACGCCTGGATCCCGTAGAAGGGCTGGGTGGCGCCCATCCTGGCGGCCAGCGTGCGCAGGTTCATCGTGTAGCCGCCGAGGCCGGGCCAGCAGTAGACGGGCCGGCCCGCGCCCTCCCGCTGCAACGGCACGAGCCGGGAGCACGCCTCGGACTCGCGTCCGTCGACCCGCCGGGCGAGCTTCTCGATCGTGGGGCACTCGAACAGCACCTGGAGGGGCAGCGAGCCGCAGAACTCCCGGTTGATCTTGTTGATCAGCCCCACGGCGATGAGCGAGTTGCCGCCGGAGGCGAAGAAGTCGTCCTGCACCGAGACGGTCTCCCGCTTCATCGCCTTCTTCCACAGCTCGGCGATCCGGCGCTCGGTCGTGGTCCGCGGCGCGACGTACGGCCGGTCGGCGTTGTCCACGTTCGTCGCGTCGGACTCGGCCAGCCCCTTGACGTCGATCTTCCCGTTCGCCGTGAACGGGAGCCGGTCCAGCACGACGACCTTGTTGGGGATCATGTAGTCCGGCAGGAAGTTGATCAGGTCGTCCCTGATCATCTCCGCCGGTCCCTTCATGTGGACCGAGTCCTCCTTCATCCCCTCGCTCAGCCGCTGCTCGTCGCTCACGCGGCCACCGATGAAGAAGTAGGACGGGCCGGTGGGCCGGCCGAGCTCGCGGAGGATGCCGTCGATCCGGCGCGCCGAGGGCAGGTCGTCGCCGGACTTCGAGCTGTATCCGGACGACATGAACCCGATGTTCACGTCGTTCATCGACAGGTGCTGCAGCGTGCGTCCCAGGTCGATGTAGCGCAGCCAGTCCTCGTCGTTCCTGCTGATCACCGAGATGCCGAGGCTCGACCGGTCGTAGACCGCCTGGTTGATCGCGATGACCTGCTTCTTGAGGATGAGCTCGTCGGAGATCAGCCGCAGCCGGCCGTTCTCGTAGGCGTACTGGCCCGCCCGCAGGTCCGCGATCTTCCCGGGGTGCGCCTGGACGTAGAGGTCGACCTCGTCCTGGCGCGGCCCGGCGTACGGAACCAGCTCGAACGTGCCGAGGTAGTAGTCCTCGGCGGCGCAGTCCAGGTGGTCCTTCGTGGCCGGCGCGTACTCCAGGGCCCTGATGTCCAGGCCGTACTCGGGCAGCACCTCTTCGAACAAACCGACCATGTGGCCGGTCTCGATCTCCAGGACCTCGCGGATGTTGTTCTTGTAGACCGGCTCTATCGCCCGCTTCTTGCCGACGAAGTGCAGCCTCACCCGCGGCTCCGCTCCCCCGGCGGCCGGCCCGATCAGCACGAGCCGGTGGTGCACGGGGTGGTGGTAGTAGAAGCCCGGCCGCAGGCCGCCGATCCCGTTGATCTCCAGGTAGAGCTGGGTCGCGTACAACGCCCCCGGCGAGGCGTACGCGTACTTCGGCAGCAGGCGCTCCTCGCTGAGGTGCTGGCCGAAGTAGCGCAGGATCTCGCCGAGCTCCTCCAGGCCGACGGTGCCGAGGCCGCGGGAACGCGCGCCCTCGGTCTTCCTGGCCAGCAGCTTCAGGATGTCGCCCCGGCCGAGCTCCCCGCCCTCGTAGAACCGGTAGGTCTTGCGGGCGAACGCCAGGCCGCGTTGCCGCGCGGTCGCCTGCTTGCCCGGCAGGTCGATCACCGGCCTGCCGTCGAGCTCCGCGGCGTCCCGGACGCCGGGGTTGGACAACTGCGTCCTGACCTGGAGCCTGCTCGCCTTGGACTGGTGGTGGGCGCCGTGGTTGCCCTGGTCCATCAGCGCCGCTTCCTTGGGATTCAGCTCCACGCAGGCGATCAGGTTCTGGAACCCGGTGCGCGGGTCGTTCTTGACGATGACCGCGGCGTGCTTGACCCAGTCGTGGGTCTCGATGGCCAGCTTGATCTCGTCCAGCTCGACCCGGAACCCGCGCAACTTGACCTGGTTGTCCGCGCGGCCGACGAACTGGACGGTGCCGTCGGCGTTCCAGTACGCGAGGTCGCCGGTCTTGAACAGCCTGCCCTCGCCGAGCGGGTTGTCCACGAACCGCTCGGCGGTCAGCTCGGGTCTGTGCAGGTAGCCGCGGGCGACCTGGACGCCTCCGATGAACAGCTCGCCGATCTCGCCGACGGCCACCGGCGCCCCGGCCAGGTCGAGGATGTGGTAGTCGGTGTGATCGACCGGCGCCCCGATCGAGATCGCGTTCGGGCCCTCGTCGACGGTCGCCGGGATCACCGTGTAGGCCGACGAGTTGATCGTGCACTCGGTGGGGCCGTACAGGTTGACCAGCGCGCACCCGGGCATGGCGTCGAGGAAGCTCGTCGCGAGCGTCTTGGACAGGACCTCGCCGCCGGTGAAGACCTGCGTGAGCGACGTGCAGCTCTGCAGTTCCTCGGTATCCAGCAGCGCCGTCAGCAGCGTCGGAACGCACTGCAGCGTGGTGACGTCGTGCGTCCTGATGACCTCGACCAGCCGCTCGGCGTCCCGGTAGACCCCGGGCGGGCCCACGACGACCACGGAGCCGCAGACCGGCGCGAGGATCTCCCACTGCGCCGCGTCGAAGCTCATCGGCGTCTTCTGCACGATGACCTTGTCCTGGTCGATCCCGTAGGCGGCCCGCAGCCACCGCATCTGGCTGACGATGCTGCGGTGCTCGATCATCACACCCTTCGGCTTGCCGGTGCTGCCGGAGGTGTAGATGACGTACGCGAGGTTGCCGGGACGCAGGCCCAGGTGGCGATCGGGGTGCCGGTCGCCTCCGGGCGAATCCGCGAACCGTTCCGCGTCCTTCAGGGTGACGATCCGCGTCCCGGCGGGCGCCAGCTCGGTCAGCCTGCCCACGAGCTCGTCCTGCGTGACGACGACCCGCACGCCGGCGTCCTCGATCATGTAGCGCAGGCGCTCTTCCGGGTATTCGGGGGACAGCGGCAGGTAGGCGCCGCCGGCCCGCAGGATTCCCCACACGCCGACCATCAGGTCGATCGACGGCTCGACGAAGAGCCCCACACATTCGTCGAGGTCCACGCCGAGCTCCCGCAGGTGCCGGCCGAGGGCCGCGCCGCCCTCCGCGAGTTCGCGGAAGGTCAGCCGCCGCTCTCCGCAGACGACCGCCGTGGCGTCCGGGCGCGACCGGGCCTGGGCGTCGAGCAGATCGGGAAGACAGGTGTCCTCGGGTGATTCCCGCCTCGCTTCAGCGACTGGAGTGGTGATCATTTCCTCCCCCTGCGATGGGCGGACAAGGGTTACTGGGAAACCGCGGCCCTCGGCGCCGCCACCCGTTTCCCGCGCTCCCCCGCGGGGTGACCGGCCTGGGCTGCGCCGCAAGCCGGTCGGGCCTACCGCCGGGCCGTCGGGAGGTGAAGCCTGTGGAGGCCACGTGAAACCCTGGGGTGGGTTCGTCCCGGGGGCTGTGCCGCCGGTGCGGCAGGAAGATCCGACCGGCGACGGTTGGAGTCCCCTCCCCTCGGGGAGGGGAGGATGTCAGCGGGTGATGTCCGTACCGAAGTACCGGTCGCCGAAGTCGCCGATGCCGGGGATCATGTAGGCGTTCTCGTTCAGCCGTTCCTCGATGGCCGAGGTGACGATCCGCAGGTTCGGGTGACGCGCGTGGACCGCGTCGATGCCCTCCGGCGCCGACAGCAGGGTGACGAAGACGATGTCGTCCTCCGCGACCCCGTGGTCGAGCAGCACCTCGACGGCGGCCAGCGCGGTCCCGCCGGTGGCCAGCATCGGGTCCAGCAGCAGCACGCTCCTGCGGTCGATGTCCGCGGGCAGCGCGGAGTAGTACAGCCGCGGCAGCTTCGTCACCTTGTCGCGCTGGATGAGGATCTTGCCGATCCGCACTCCCGGCGCCATCGCCCGCAGCTCGGACTCCATGCTCTCCCCGGCGCGCAGGACGGACACCCCGCAGATCGGCAGGGCCGGCCGCAGGCCGTGGTAGGTGCGCCCCACCGGGGTCTGCACGTCGAACGGCTCGAACGGCAGGAGGTCCAGGGCCGTCTCGATGAGCTGGCGGATGATCCGGCCCGACGTGGTGACGAAGCGCCCCAGGTCGGCGTCCCGGTCGCGGATGACCGTGTGCAGCGCCCGCAGCTGCCTGGTCTGCGGCAGCAGATGTACGGTGCCGGTGGCCTGCGCCGTAGTGATGGTCATGCCTTCTCACCCGCCTCCAGCTGGGCGAAGGCCCTGCGGGCCTCCTGGACGAACTTGCGCACCTTCAGCCGGTCCTTGCGGCGGGTCACCGGGTCCTCCAGGCCGGTGTGCGCGTCGACCGCGGCCGGGCGGACCTCGGTGATCGCGGCTGCGACGTTGTCCGGGTTCAGCCCGCCGGCGAGCATCAGCGGCTTGGGCGAGATCCGCACCAGTTCGGCGCTGATCGACCAGTCGTGCAGCAGTCCGGTGGCACCCTTGGCACCGGTGGCCGGGTTGAAGGTGTCGGTGATGAACATGTCGACCCACTCGGCCGCCTCGTCCACGATCGCGGTCAGCTCGTCGAGGTTGTCCTGCTTGACCACGAGGCTCTTGAGCACGTACAGGTCGGGGGCGATCCGCCGCAGCTTCCGCAGTTCCTCGGCCGTCACGTCGCCGTGCAGCTGGATCGCGGTGACGCCCAGCTGCTCGCAGAATTCCTTGATCTCCTCGGCGTCGGTCAGGTAGGTGATGACGACGCCCCTGTGCTCCGGCTGGATCTCCTTGACGATCGCCGCGGCGTCCTCCTCGGACAGGTCCTCGTTCTTCGCCGGCAGCCGCAAGGCGAAGCCGAGCCAGTCCGCGCCTTCCTCGCGGATCAGGTCCGCCTCGGCCTGGTCGATGACACCGGCCACCTGAATCAGTCCCTGCATGTTGACCCGCCTTTCGAACCGGCCTGAGCGGCCTCGGTCGGAAACGAATTGCAAACGGCCATGAACATGGCATTGAACAGCCCGCGACAGTGCGGCCATTAGAGAGGGAATTCGCAGCGGCGCGAATACTCCGGGCCTGCGAGGCCTATTCAGAATTCGCGTCGGCGGGCTTTTCCCACAACCCCTAGCGGCCCCACAGCATGTCAGGACGATCCAGGGCACCTTTGGACTTTTCGGGTGCCCCCGGCGCGAGCATGGAAGAGACGGCCGGCAACCCCACATGACCCCTATCGGGAAACGGCCCGTCCCGAGTCGTGCGCGGCTCTCGTTGACCCGCCGGGAAACGCGGAACTAGCCTCCGTTTCCAAGTGCCCCGACGAGCACGCGCGAGAAACGGCGGTGGTGAGAATGCACCACGAGCAATCGCTTTCCCCGGACGATTCGCCGGTGCGGTGCCCGGCCCCCCGGGGCGCCGTCTCGCGCCCGCTCACGCCGCCCGGGTGCCGCCACCGGCCCGCGCGTCTCGAACCCGGCCAGCCTCCCGTCTGGCCAATCGCTTAGCACTAAGGTAATCTCTCTTAGTACTAAGCGACTTCGCCTGCCGCTCGTCTGCGGCCGCCGGGGCCGATCGGCACCAGAGCACGACCCGACCGACGTACGACGTCAGTTCTCGCCTGCCCGACCGGGCCCACGCGCACAGGAGGAACCAGATGACAGTCATCGAGTCCGTCTCCGCCGGGACCGGCAAACCGGATCGCGTCCCCCTCAAGAACTGGCTCGCGGTGATCGCCGTCGCACTGGGGACCTTCCTGGTGGTGACCGTCGAGAACCTGCCCATGGGCCTGCTCACCGCCATCGGCGGCGGCCTGCACGTCTCCGACGGCGAAGTCGGCCTGATGGTGACCGTGTCCGGCCTGGTCGCCGCCGTCACCGCACCGCTGCTGCCGGTGGCGATCCGGGGGCTGGACCGGCGGGTGGTCCTGCTCGGCCTGATCCTGCTGGCGCTGGTGGCCAACGTCGTGTCCGCGGTGACCCCGTCGTACGCCGTGCTGATGGTGGCCCGGCTGTTCGTGGGCGTCAGCATCGGCGGGTTCTGGGCGCTCGCCGGGGGCCTCGGCGTCCGGCTCGTCCCCGAGGCACACGTCGCGAAGGCCACTTCGTTGATCTTCTTCGGCGCCATGGCCGCCAACGTCCTCGGTGTCCCCGCGGGCACGCTCGTCGGCGAGCTCACCGGCTGGCGCGTCGCGTTCGGCGTGGTCGCCGCGGTCGCGCTCCTGCTGGTGATCGCGCTGGCCGTGCTGCTGCCGAAGATGCCGGCGTCCGAGCCCGTACGGCTGCGCACGCTGGGCGAGCAACTGCGCACGCCCGCCGTCCGGGTCGGCGTCCTCGCCACCTTCCTGCTGGTGTCCGGGCACTACGGCGCCTTCACGTTCGTCAGCCCGATCCTGCAGGACGTCTCCGGGGTCGGCGCGGCGTTCGTCGGCCCGCTGCTGCTGGCGTACGGCGTGGCCGGGATGGCCGGCAACCTCATCGCCGGCTCCTGGGCGGGCCGCAACGTCCGCGGCACCATCGTCGCGGTCAGCGTCGCGCTCGCGGTCATCCTGGCGGCGTTCCCGTTCCTCGGCGGCAACGCGGTCACCGGGTCGATCCTGTTGATCGCGTGGGGGTTCGCGTTCGGCGGCCTGCCGGTGAGCGTGCAGACCTGGATCATCAAGGCGGCGCCGCAGGGCGTCGAGGCCGCCACCGGGCTGAACACCTGCATGTTCAACCTGGCGATCGCGCTGGGAGCGCTGTTCGCCAGCCTCATCGTCGGGGCGGTCGCCGTGACCGGCGTGCTGTGGGTCGCGGCGGGACTCGTGGTCCTGACGTCGCTGGTGGTGTTCGGCACCAGGCGGGTCGAGCGGGTCTAGGACGCCCGCTCGTCGCCCAGTGACAGCAGCAGTTGCCTGAGGGTCTCGGCCAGGTTCTCCCGCTGGGCGGGGGTGAGCCCGGCGAGCAGGCGCCGTTCGGTGTCCACGTGGTCGGGCAGCGCCCGGTCGATGAGCTCGCGACCGGCGTCGGTCAGATCGACGTGGACACCACGGCCGTCGACGTCACTGGGCGTCCGCGTCACCAGGCCCCGCGCCTCCAGCCGGTCGAGGCGCTGGGTGACCGCCCCTGAAGTGATCATGGCCGAGCGCATCAGCTCCGCCGGGGCCTGCCGGCCGCCGCGGCGGAGGGTGGCCAGGACATCGAACGACGAGGGGTCCAGGTCGTGCTCGGCGAAGGTGCGGCGCAGCTCGTTGTTGACGAGCTGCGTCAGCCTCGACAGCCGGCCGAAGACCGCCATCGGGGACACGTCCAGGTCAGGGCGGGCGTCGGCCCACTGCCGCAGGACGTGGTCCACATGATCGGGCACACCGCAAGGTTACCGCCCGCGGCACCCCCGAAATCGAGAGGAAGAAGCAGAGGCATGCGCATCACAGTGTTCGGGGCGACCGGGAACGTGGGCAGACGCGTCGTCGCCGAGGCCGTGTCCCGCGGACACGAGGTGACCGGCGTGGCCCGCAATCCGGTGCGGCTCGCCGGACTGCCCGGCGAGGCGCGCGTCCGCGTCGGCGACGCGACCGACGTGGACGACGTCGTCGCGCTGACCACCGGGCAGGACCTGGTGATCACCGCGACCTGCCCGGCGCCCGGCGACGAGAGCCAACTGGTCACGGTCGCCACCACGCTGCTCACGGCGTGCGCCAAGACCGGCGTACGCCTGCTGCTCGTCGGCGGCGCGGGCAGCCTCACCGTCGAGGGCGGCGGCCGCCTGATGGACCGGCCGGGCTATCCGTCCTTCCTGCTGCCGATCGCGGCGGCGTGCGTCGAGCAACTGGAGGCCTGCCGGGCGAACACCGTCGTGGACTGGGCCTACCTGAGCCCGGCCGACCTGCTCGTCCCCGGGGAGCGGACCGGCCTGTACCGGGTGGGCGGCGACGAGCTGGTGGTCGACGCCGACGGCGAATCCCGGATCTCGATCGAGGACCTCGCGGTGGCGTTGCTGGACGAGGCCGAACAACCGCGCCACCACCGGACCCGTTTCACCGTCGCGTACTGACTTCCGGCAGGCCACGGCTCGGCCGGGCGCACCGCGCGTCGTGCTCCGCCACCGGATCCGTCACTGGATCGGCCATGCCGACCGACCCTGGTGTTGAGTTGTCGTGCCCGCACCCGTCACACCTACGAAGGGACACGACGAGGCGGAAGGATGACGTGATGGGTGCGGACACGCGGCTGGAGGAGCTGGGCGTGAGCGGTCTGGGCGAGGTCGGCGAGCCGGCGTTCTCGGGGCTGGCGGAGCGGCACCGGCGGGAGCTGCACGTGCA
>NZ_MWJN01000250.1:0-1276 GCF_002027145.1 Microbispora sp. GKU 823
TCTTCGGCATCTCCCGCCGCGAAGCCCTCGCCAGCGACCCCCAGCAACGCCTCCTGCTCGAAGTCGCCTGGGAAACCCTCGAACGCGCCGGCATCGACCCCGCGACCCTCAAAGGCAGCCGTACGGGGGTCTTCACCGGGACCAACGGTCAGGACTACGCGAAGTCCTCGGGCCCCCCGCCGGAGGAAGTCGAGGGTTACCTGATCACGGGCACCGCGGCCAGCGTGCTGTCGGGGCGGATCGCCTACACCTTCGGGTTCGAGGGCCCCGCGGTGACGGTGGACACGGCCTGCTCGTCGTCGCTGGTCGCGCTGCACCTGGCCGTACGGTCGCTGCGGTCGGGCGAGTCGGACCTCGCCCTGGCCGGTGGGGTGACGCTCATGACGTCGCCGGGGACGTTCGTCGAGTTCTCGCGGCAGCGGGGGCTCGCGCCGGACGGGCGGTGCAAGGCCTTCTCATCGTCGGCGGACGGCACCGGCTGGGCCGAAGGCGTGGGCCTGCTACTGGTCGAACGCCTGTCGGACGCGCAGAAAAACCGGCACCGCGTGCTCGCCGTCATCCGCGGCACCGCCATCAACCAAGACGGCGCCTCCAACGGCCTGACCGCCCCCAACGGCCCCTCACAACAACGCGTCATCACCCACGCCCTCGACAACGCCGGACTCAGCCCCCTGGACGTCGACGCCGTCGAAGCCCACGGCACCGGCACCACCCTCGGCGACCCCATCGAAGCCCAAGCCCTCCTGGCCACCTACGGACAGAACCGCCCCGCCGACCAACCCCTATGGCTCGGCTCCCTCAAATCCAACATCGGCCACGCCCAAGCCGCCGCCGGAGTCGCCGGCATCATCAAAACCGTCCAAGCCATCCGCAACGCGGTGCTGCCGCAAACCCTCCACATCGACCAGCCCACCCCCCACGTCGACTGGACCACCGGCGCCATCCACCTCCTCACCGAACAACGCCCCTGGCCCGAAACCGGCCACCCCCGCCGCGCCGCCGTCTCCGCCTTCGGCGTCAGCGGCACCAACGCCCACGTCATCATCGAACAAGCACCCGACCAGGACGACACGGCATCCGACACGACCCCCACGCCGCAGGCATCGCTTACCGCGACATCAGACGCGGGGCGTGCGGTGCCGGTGGTCCCGTGGGTGATCTCGGCCCGATCCCAGCAGGCACTCACCGCTCAGGCCGCCCGGCTGGCCGATCACCTGGACCGCCACCCCGAGCTGGACCCGGTCGACGTCGGCTACTCCCTGGCCACCACCCGCAC
>NZ_MWJN01000251.1:0-1261 GCF_002027145.1 Microbispora sp. GKU 823
CCCGGCAGCGACGGCGGAACAACCGGCTGAACCTCGGCGAGGATCTTCACCGTCACCGTCTTCTGCGCGGCCTTGAGTGAGGGGTCGGCGTCCATCACCGGGACCTGCCAGACCGGAAGCCCGGTCACCTTGTCCTTGGCCTGGGTGTCACGTTTGGCGTCGAAGTCCTTCGCCGCGGTCACCTCGCCCACGACGTAGCAGCCGTGCGGGAACAGCAGCTCGAAGCTGATCGGGATGGGTCCTTGCAGTGCCATCGTTCACCACCTCCTTGTTTATCCCCCTAGACAGTGGCGGCAGGTCCGTAACGAGAACTGTCTAGGGGGCTATGCGCAAGACGATAGCTTGCATCTACCTCAGCTGTCTAGGGGGGTAAACGCAAGTCGTGAGGGAGGTTGTAGGCCAGCAGCGTGGGGTGCGATAAGAACGTCAGATATGGGCGCGAATCTGTCGCACGGGATGTCCAAGCACGGCACCGAGGACGGCTAGTTCCTCGTCGCTGAACCAGTCACGTTGGGGGTTCCAGACGGCAATCTCGAAGCGGGCGAAGCCGCATGGCCAGGCGTATTCCAGGGCATCGAGCGATGAGTCGGCACCGCAGCAAGGGGTCTTGACGGCGAGGTTCGCGAAGCCCTCGTCGAGGTGGGCTTCTAGGAGATCTTTCCACCATTTGGTGTCGATCGAGGCGCCGCAGTGCGGGCAGCCGATCCTTTCCAGGTTCGCGCCACAGTCGATGACGGCGACGTTGTCGTGCCAGGTCACGTCTACTTCGGCATCCACGCCGTCTGGCTCGCCCGGGGCCAGGTCCGCCATGATTGCCGTAGTGCGTTCGGCCACGTCCCGTGCGGGCTGCCAGTGCGGATCGGTCGGAATGATCGACAGGATGTCGTCGCTCACAGACTTACTCGATTCGCCCCTACCTCATTCATGGACCATGACGTTAGCCGCTGTTGCGTCGTCGTGGGTCTTGCTGCGGGGCCAGCGTTCGCCGTGGGGGTCGGAACGCTCGGCTTCGCGGACCTTGCGGATTAGTGCGGTCGGTCCGTCCTGCACTAGGACGTCGAGGAGCTGTCGCCAGGTGACAAGGCGGTAGCGGGTGACGGCGTCGGCGGCGCCGTCTGTCAGCAGGGCCGCGGCGTGTACCTGGTCGGTGGGGGTGGTGCCGGTGAGGGCTTGGTCGGCGGCGAGGGGGTCGGTGGAGGCGACCCAGAAGCCGCCGTCGCGGTTGCGATAGGTGCCGAGGGTTTCGACGTACTCGCGGCGG
>NZ_MWJN01000252.1:0-1253 GCF_002027145.1 Microbispora sp. GKU 823
CGGCCGACCGGCGTGGTCGAGCTTTCGATAGGCGGCATGACCTGCGCGTCGTGTGCGAACCGGATCGAGCGCAAGCTCAACAAGCTGGAGGGTGTGTCCGCGTCGGTGAACTACGCCACGGAGAAGGCCAAGGTGACCTTCCCCGAGGGCCTGGACCCTCAGGCGTTGGTGGCGGAGGTGGAGAAGGCCGGATACACGGCCAAACTGCCCGAGCCGCCCGCCCCGCAGCACGCTGCCGGGGAGCCGGCTGATGAGCTGGGTGCGCTGCGGACCCGGCTGGTGGTGTCGGTGGTGCTGGCGGTGCCGGTGATCGCGCTGGCGATGATCCCCGCGCTGCAGTTCACCTACTGGCAGTGGCTGTCGCTGACGCTGGCGGCGCCGGTCGTGGTGTGGGGCGGGCTGCCGTTCCACAAGGCGGCCTGGACCAACCTGCGGCATGGCACGGCCACGATGGACACGCTGGTGTCGCTGGGCACGATCGCCGCGCTGGGCTGGTCGCTGTGGGCGCTGTTCCTCGGCAGCGCCGGCCTGCCGGGGATGACCCACGCCTTCGACCTGACCATCGCCCGCAGCGACGGTTCGGGTGACATCTACCTGGAGGCCGCCGCCGGGGTCACGGCGTTCATCCTGGCGGGGCGGTATTTCGAGGCGCGGTCCAAGCGGCGGGCGGGTGCGGCGTTACGGGCGCTGCTGGAGCTGGGCGCCAAGGACGTGGCGGTGCTGCGCGACGGCCGGGAGGTGCGCGTCCCCGTCGACGCGCTGAAGGCCGGTGACCACTTCGTGGTGCGGCCGGGGGAGAAGATCGCCACCGACGGGGTGGTCGAGGAGGGCGCCTCGGCGGTCGACGCCTCGATGCTGACCGGTGAGTCGGTCCCGGTCGAGGTCAGGGCGGGGGATGCGGTGACCGGGGCGACGGTGAACGCGGGCGGGCGGCTGGTCGTGCGGGCCACCAGGGTCGGCGCCGACACCCAGCTCGCCCAGATGGCGCGCCTGGTCGAAGACGCCCAGACCGGCAAGGCCCAGGTGCAGCGCCTGGCCGACCGCATCTCGGGGATCTTCGTGCCGATCGTCATCGCCCTTGCCGTCGGCACGCTGGGGTTCTGGCTGGGCACGGGGCAGGGCGCCCAGGCGGCGTTCACCGCCGCGGTGGCGGTGCTGATCATCGCCTGCCCCTGCGCGCTGGGGCTGGCCACGCCGACGGCGTTGCTGGTCGGCACCGGCCGCGGCGCCCAGCTCGGCATCCTGATCAAGGG
>NZ_MWJN01000253.1:0-1228 GCF_002027145.1 Microbispora sp. GKU 823
GAGGGTGAACTGCTGCCAGGCGGCGCCGGGGGTGCAGCCCCACTGTTGCAGCAGCGCGCCGTTGTCCTTCGAGCCGGACACGACGTCCAGGCACATGCCGCTCTTGGTGACGCTGATCTGGTACGTACCGCCCGCCGCGGGCACCGCCGCACAGGCGGGCACGGCGTGCAACGCGACGGCGGCCAAGGGCACGGCCGCCACGGCGGCGGCCCGGAGTGTGGTGACACGCATGTCTGTTCCTCGGAGGCAGGGGGTCAGCCGATCGGGTTCCAGCCGTCGGATCCGGCCAGGTACTTCTGCGGGGTGTAGTTCGCCGCCTGGGAGTCGCTCATCTGCGGCCGGTTGGAGTTCGCCGTGGCGCCGGCGCCGGTGTTCTTGTATTCGAAGAAGCGGGCGTTCTTCCAGGAGTTGCCGGACATGTCGGTCCAGGGCTGCGAGGTCTTGATCGTGGAGCTGAGCGTCGACTCCCGGTAGAGGACCTGGGCGTTCGGCCCCCACGGGCGGCCCAGCTGGGTGGTGTTCGCCGTGGCGCCGGAGATCCGGGACTTGTAGATCAGGAAGCCGTAGGTCTTGCCGGCGTCGGTCCTGGCGGCGGTGATCGGCCCGCCGGTGCTGCGCTTTTCGTAGATGTCGCAGTTGTTGATCACGATGGTGCCGTCGCCGAAGATGAAGTCGACGGTGCCCTCGACGTAGGAGCCGGTCATGTAGGCGCGGGCCGACGCGTTGACCAGGAACGTGTCCTGATCGCCGAGCAGCCGCACGTTCGACAGGACCGCCCGGTCGGCGTTGAGGTTCAGGGCGACGGCCTGCTGGCCGGTGCTGCTCGTGTTCTCGTCGAAGTCGTTGGAGACCGTCAGGTTGGTGAGGGCGGCGTCGTGCCCGTTGACGAAGGCGGTGGCGCTGTTGAAGGTGCCGTAGGTGCCGGCGGAGTGGTTGTTGACGATCACGACGTCCTTGGCCGACGACCCGAGGCCCTGCAGGGTGATGTAGGGCTTGTTGGCCGGGATCGTGACGATCTCCCGGTAGGTGCCGGGCTTGATCGTGATGACCACGCGGTTGCCGTTGTTCGCGGGCACCGCGTCGATCGCGGCCTGGACCGTGCGGTACTTGCCGGTGCCGTCGGCGGCCACCGTCGCCGTGCCCTGAGCGGCGACGGGGGTGAACAGCCATTGTTTGTTGGTGTTGGCGGTGCAGGTCTCCTGGATGACGGCGGCGCCGGAGGAGGTGG
>NZ_MWJN01000254.1:0-1224 GCF_002027145.1 Microbispora sp. GKU 823
CGGCTGGCCGATCACCTGGACCGCCACCCCGAGCTGGACCCGGTCGACGTCGGCTACTCCCTGGCCACCACCCGCACCCACTTCGACCACCGCGCCGTCGTCATCGGATCCAACCGCCAGGAGTTGCTGGAACGCACCCGCGCACTCGCCGGCGCGACAACCCCGAATGAGGTGGTCACGGGTGTGGCCCGGCCGGGCGGGGTCGCCTTCGTCTTCACCGGCCAAGGCAGCCAACGCGCCGACATGGGACGCGGCCTGTACGCCGCCTACCCCGCCTTCGCCACCGCCTTCGATGAATCCATTGGGTTACTGGATCAGCACCTCGCCGGGCACGCACCCGTACCGCTGCGCGAAGTGCTGCTCGGCGACGCCGACCCCAGCCTGCTGGACCACACGCTGTACACACAGCCCGCGCTGTTCGCCCTGCAGACCGCCCTCACCCACCTACTGGCCACCTGGGGCATCACACCGGCGGCGGTGGCCGGGCACTCCATCGGCGCCATCGCCGCGCCCACACCGCAGGCATCCTCACCCTCCCCCCACGCCGCCCGCCCTGGTCGCCACCCCGCGCCCGCCTCATGCACACCCTCCCCCCCCGGCGGCGCCATGACCGCCATCAACACCACCGAAGAACACCTCACCCCCCCACCTGACCGAAACCGTCACCATCGCCACACTCAACACCCCCACCTCCACCGTCATCTCCGGCGACACCGACGCGATCACCCAACTCAGCGAACTCTTCCGGGACAAGGGGCACAAGGTCAGGCCGCTGACCGTCAGCCACGCCTTCCACTCTCCCCACATGGACCCCATCCTGGAGGAGTTCGAGCGGGCGATCAGCGGCCTGACCTACACATCCCCCACAATCGACTACGTCTCCGACCTCACCGGGCAGCCCGTCAGCTCAGGAATCGACGCCGCCTACTGGGCCCGCCACCTGCGCAACCCCGTCCGCTTCACCGACGCCACCGCCACCCTGCACGAGAAGGGCATCAGCACCTTCATCGAGATCGGGCCCGACGGCGTCCTGAGCGGGCTGATCCGCGAGACCCTCGACCGTGAGCAGGACCTGGTCGCCGTCCCCATGCTGCGCCGCGACCGCCCCGAACCCCACACCGCCGTCACCGCCGCCGCCCACGCCCACACCCACGGCACCCCCGTCACCTGGACCACCCTCCACGGCCAGGCCACCACCATCGACCTGCCCACCTACGCCTTCCA
>NZ_MWJN01000255.1:0-1179 GCF_002027145.1 Microbispora sp. GKU 823
CACCCTCGCCCACGACCACACCACCGTCTACACCGGCACCCTCTCCCTCACCACCCACCCCTGGCTCGCCCACCACAGCGTCTTCGACACCCCCATCCTCCCCGGCACCGCCTACCTCGACCTCGCCCTCCACGCCGCCGACCACACCGGCCGCACCACCATCGACGAACTCCTCCTCCACGCCCCACTGGTCCTGCCGGAGAACGGCGGCGTGCAGGTGCAGATCATCGTCACCGGCTCCGACCAGTCCACCGTGGAGATCTACTCCCGACCGGACGGCGACACCGGAGACTGGACCCGCAACGCCACCGCCGTACTGGTCAAGGACGACGCCGAGCCTGGCTTGGATCTCACGGGCTGGCCTCCTGTGGGTGCAGAGCGGATTGACCTCGGCACCGCGTACGACCGCCTGACCGAGGCGGGGCTGCACTACGGTCCGGCGTTCCGGGGACTGCGCGCCGCCTGGCGGCGCGGCGACGAACTGTTCGCCGAGGTCGCCCTCCCCGAGAACGAACGGGCCGACGTGGCGGACTTCGGCGTGCACCCCGCGCTGCTGGACGCGGCACTGCACGGGGCCGCGCTGCACTGGCTGGACGGCACACCGAGCGGTCACAGCAACCTGCCGTTCGCCTGGGGCGGCGTCCGCCTGCACGCCGTCGCCGCCACCGAGCTACGGGTGCGCGTCAGGCTGGGCGACACCGGATCGCTGTCACTTGAGGCCGCCGACCCCACCGGTGCGCCGGTCGTCTCGATCGACCAGCTGCAGGTGCGTCCCGTGGCGGCCGACCAGCTGTACGCCGGATCGGCGAAACACGACGGGCTCTATCGCGTGGAGTGGTCACCGCTGGATCTCGTGCCGGCGGCGCGGGAGGTGTGGGCGGTGCTCGGCGACCGCACGCTCTACGACGAACTACGCCAGACCGTCACCGCATCGTTCTACGAGGACCTGACCACCCTCACCGCCGCCATCAGCGCCGCCGACAACGCCGCCGACAACGCCGCCGATCCTGTGCCCGACCTCATCGTCCTGCCGATCCCCACCCACCCCAGCCACGAACCCGACGACCGCAACCCGGTCGGCGCCGCACACGTGATGCTCGAACACACCCTGCACACCCTGCAGACCTACCTGGCCGACGACCGCCTCGCCGACACCCGCCTGCTCGTGCTCACCGCAGC
>NZ_MWJN01000256.1:0-1127 GCF_002027145.1 Microbispora sp. GKU 823
CGTGCGGCGGCGGCGGAGTCGTCCGCGGGCCGCCGGTCAGCGGATTTCACCATGGACCGGCGGCTACCCGGATGGGGGCCGGTTAGGCGTCGGGCAGGGTGTAGTCGAGGAGGTAGTGGTGGCCGTCCTCCGCGCGGATGGTGCCCTCGCCGGTGAGGCCGGCCAGTTCGCCGGTGCCGCTGGTGGGGACGATCTGCCATTTCATCCACTGTTCGCCGTTGTGGCTGGCGGCGCTGTGCTGGAGGGCGAAGGTGCCCTTGCGGCCGTGGAGGGTGCCTTCGAAGTGTTCGACGCCGACGTAGGCGGCGGGGCCTTCTGGGGTGACGATGGTGAGGATCTCGGTGGTGCTGGTGCCGACGAGGTCGCCGTGGAAGGTCTTGGCGATGTGGTTGCGGCCGAAGGTGGCGCCTGCCTTCTCCTCGGTGGTCAGGTCGGTCCAGTTGGTGATGTCGAAGGTGCCGGTGGCGTGTCCGTTCATGTGTCCAGCCTGCCGGATGTTCCTGTCATCTGCTGTCAGGTACGGCGGTGTCTGACGGGTGAGCGGAAGGAGAAAGTCAGGCGAATGCCGTGAAGCCGGCCACTTTGCAGCCGTTAATGACAGATGATCGGAGGCATGGGTTTTCCCCGACCGGCCGTTCCGGTCCTCGCCGGCCGGTTCGTCCAGGCCCGGCCGGCGCGATGCTGATCTCTCCCTTCCCTTCGCAGGAGGGCCGCAGGACCGCGTACAAGGTGTTCGGGTCGGCCGCGACCGCCCCGCGCCGGGCGCGCGCGTTCGTACGGTGCCAGTTGCGGGGGTGGGAGCTCGCGGATCTGGCCGAGACCGCGGAGCTGGTCGTCTCCGAGCTGGTGACGAACGCGGTGCGGGCGACGGACGCCGTGGTCAGCCCGCCGGTGGCCTCGTCGATGTTCCCGGTGGCCCTGCGTACGGTGGCGTTGCGGGTGAGGGTGGCGCCGGGGCGGCGCAGCCTGTTCATCGAGGTGTGGGACGTCAGCGACCGTGAGCCGGCGCCGCGCGGCGAGGTGGGAGGCGAGCTGGGCGAGAGCGGCCGGGGGCTCGTGCTGGTCGGCAGCCTGGCCCGGCGCTGGGCCACTATTCGGCGCCGGATCGGGGCAAGATCGTGTGGTGT
>NZ_MWJN01000257.1:0-1127 GCF_002027145.1 Microbispora sp. GKU 823
CCACCAAGCACGTCTCGACCGGTGGCGCTTCGGCCGACAGCAAGCCCGGCGTTGTCGGGTCCAGCGGCGACCAGAAGCCCGCCACGGCCACCCTGAAGAACATCAACCTGCCGAAGACGACCGGCAAGGTGTTCTTCATCGGCGGCGACGGCAAGCCGCACTGGTGCTCCGCGACCTCGGTCCAGAGCGGTTACAAGAACCTGGTGGCGACCGCCGGTCACTGCGTCTACGACACGGTGAGCAACCGCGAGACCCTCGACAAGTGGGTGTTCGTCCCCGGCTACTACCAGGGCAAGACCCCGTGGGGCATCTACGTGGGTAAGACCGCGTACACCCACTACGACTACGACGTGTACGAGGACGGCGACCGCGACTACGCGTTCGTCACCGTGTACAACGGTGTCCAGGTCACCGACGTGGCCGTCGACAAGGTCAAGAACTGGGTGGACAACCGCCTGTTCGACACCAAGGCGGAGGCTGAGAAGGCCCGCAAGGACCTCGAGCTCAAGACCACCGGCTGGGCCGGCGAGATCGTGCCCTTCGGCTGGAACGACGCGAAGAACCCCGAGGACGAGCGCTGGCACTGGCACATCGCCAGGCGTGGCGAGGAGTCCCAGAAGGTCTACTTCGGCCTCGACGAGTGGTGCAACTTCATCCACCTCGACAAGACGGGAGACGTTCCCACGCTGGTCCGTGGTGGGAGCCTGGACCTCAAGCCCTGGCACGGCCAGGCCGGCTACGAGGTCACCCGGATCACGAGGGACGAGTACATCGCGGCCGTCGGCGACGTCGAGCACGGCGAGAAGGACGGTGTCCTCTACTACAAGAAGGACAACGGCTTCTACAAGGTCAAGTTCTGGGTGAACGTGGCCGTCAAGTACAAGCTGCGTGGCCACATCGTGGACATCGCCCTGAAGGACGTCGGCACCCTCGGCAGCAACGTGGGTGGCCAGGGCCTGGCCTACAACCAGAAGATCGGGACCGGTGTCTTCGTCTTCGGTTACCCGAGCGGGTCGCACCCGGACGGCAACTACGCCTTCACCGGCAAGACCCTCAAGTGGGCCTACGGCAAGACCTTCAAGGCCGCTGCTCCGGCGCTGAAGGCCGAGGAGCTGGTGGGCATCAAG
>NZ_MWJN01000258.1:0-1118 GCF_002027145.1 Microbispora sp. GKU 823
TCCTCCCACAACACCGGATTGGAGTAGGTCGACGACGGCGGCCACGGCCCACCCGACGGCGACGGCGACGGCGACGGCGACGGTGACGGTGACGGTGACGGCGACGGTGACGGTGAGGGCGACGGGGTAGGGCTGGGGCTGCTGCTCGGGCTCGCCGAGGGGCTGGGACTGGCACTGGGGCTGGTGACGGTTCCACTGCAGGTGGTGCCGTTCAGCGCGAAGCTCGCCGGCACCGGGTTGGACGAGGTCCAGGAGCCGTTGAAGCCGAACGACGCGCTGCCGCCGGTCGGGATGGCGCCGTTGTAGGAGGCGTTGGTCACGGTGACCTGGGCGCCCGACTGCGTGTAGCTGCCGTTCCACAGCTGGCTGATCGTCTGCCCGGCGGGGAACGACCAGGTGAGGCGCCAGCCGTCGATCGGGTCACCCAGGTTGACCACGTCCACGTTGGCGCCGAAGCCGCCCTGCCACTGGTTGGTGACGGTGTAGGTGACCCGGCAGCCGGCGGCGGCCCGGGCGGAGCCGGCGGTCACGATTCCGAGGACGCTCAGCGCCGCGGCCATCCCGGCCGCGAGCCAGCGCCGATGTCGAGTGAAGCGCACGAGAATCTCCAGGGGGATAGTTGACGGCGACTTTCATGTCTGGAGTCAGCTCGCGGTGCAGGTCAGCGTGGGCACGCCGTTGGCGCCGTTCCAGGTGCCGAGGAAGCCGAACTGGGTGCTCGCGCCCGCGCCGAGCGCGCCGTTGTAGCCGACGTTGCGGGCGGTGACCTGGTCGCCGCTGCTGCTGATCGTGGCGTTCCACGACTGGGTGACCGTCTGGCCGTTGCCGAACCGCCAGCCGACGGTCCACGAGGAGATGGCCGAGCTGCCCGCGGTGACGGTCACCGTCGCCTGGAAGCCGCCGTCCCACTGCCCGGCGACGGCGTACGCGGCCGAGCACCCCGCGCCGCCCGGAGAAGGGCTCGGTGACGGGCTGGCTGACGGGCTGGGCGACGGGCTGGCTGACGGGCTGGGCGACGGACTGGCTGACGGACTGGGCGACGGGCTGGTGCCGGGGCCCTGCCCGATGCTGCCGGGCACCGACTGGAGCGCCGCGTACCAGGCGGCGGCCATCTTGTC
>NZ_MWJN01000259.1:0-1091 GCF_002027145.1 Microbispora sp. GKU 823
ATCCAGCAGGTGGCGTAGCGGGCGAAGATCGCGCGTCGTTGGGCGGGGGTGGCCAGGCGGACCTTGCGGCCCATGTCGAGCACTTGCCCGTCGGCGTCCATGACCAGGCGTACCAGGGTGCTGGTGCGGGCGAGGCGGTGCACGCTGGAGACGGGCAGCATCTGCCCGGTCGCCAGCAACAACCCCGGCGCCGTCCCCAGCAACGCCCCCGGCAGCACTCCTGGCGGCGCCCCCGGTGACGCTCCCGGCGCCGTCCCTGACGCCGTCCATGGCGCTGCTCCCGGCGGGCTTCCCAACGGGCTCCCCAGTGGTCTTCCCAGTGGCGTCTCCGGCCCCGGCCCCAGCGCGCCCGGCGGCCTTCCCGGTGGCATCTCCGGCCCCGGCGCGCCCGGCGGCGTCTCCGGCTTCGGTCCCGGCACCCCCGACGCCGTTCCCGCTGTCTGCGGCGTCTCCGGTGCTGCGGACGAGCACCGCGTGTTGCGGCCGCACGCGCATCCGCTCTCGCCGTGTCTCCGGTGCCCGTGGCCGTGACCTTCCCGCGTGGCCTGCGCATGCCGGCAGTTCCCTGCAGGCCGATGCCCGGCGTGGGTGTGATGCACAGCGTTGTCCTCGGGAGGAGGATCGGGCGACTGCCACTCATCCGACTGTGACTCGCTTGGGTCGGTGCCGGCCACGTCACCGGGGTCACTCATCCCGCCGGGGCCGCTGGTGTCTTCGGGGTGGCCGGTGGCGGCGTCGATGGGGTCGTGGGCGCTTTCGGTGTCGCGGGGGGACTGGTCGCCGGCGTCTTCGGCGTCGCCGGTGTCGGTGTCGGTGTCTTCGGTGTCTTCGGTGTCGCTGGGGTCGGCGGTGTCGTCTGGGGTGTTGTCGGCGTGGGCCGCGTCCTCGGGGTCGGCAGGGAGGGATTCGGCGTTGACCAGGACCAGGAGCTCGGTGGCGATCTCCTGCTCCAGCAGCGCGATGAACGCATCGGCGTTGCGGACCCGCAGCGGACGGTCATCGCCCTCCGCCCGCGGTTTGGCATAGGCGTCCAGCAGCGCCCGCAACCGGGCGGCGGCCTCACGCGGCAGACAAAACTCCCCCTCCAGCCC
>NZ_MWJN01000026.1:0-92007 GCF_002027145.1 Microbispora sp. GKU 823
CACGGCGAGCGGCGCCGTCCGCACCGCGGTCGCCGTGGCCGGACGCGGCGGCCCGGACGGCGAGAGCGCGGCGCGAGGCCCTCCGCGACCTCGCCGGCCGCCTCGCGCTGGGGCGTGGCCGCGATCACGGCCGTGGTCGATCCCGAGATCGTCGTGCTGTCCGGCGGCGTGCTGCTGGCCGGCGGCGAGGTCCTGCGGGAGACGGTCGAGCGTGAGCTGCACGCGCTGACCATCCCCCGGCCCCGCGTGCTGCTGTCCACCCTGGAGGGCAACCCGGTCCTCGCCGGGGCCCTCGACCTCGCGCTCGGCGCCGTACGCGAGGAGCTGTTCGGCGCGGTGAACAAATCCCCTTCGACTCACTAGGGAGGCACCCCCCATGAAACGCCTTCTCTTCCTCTCCGCGGCACTTTCCGTCGGGGCCGCGCTCACCGCCTGTACGGCCGGCACCGAGAGCGGGCCGCCCAAGGTGGCCCAGAGCGGGGCGAGCCACGACCCGGTCACCATCGAGTTCTGGCACGGCTTCAGCGCCGACAACGAGCTCAAGGCCTTCGACGAGACCCTCGCGGGCTTCCAGAAGAAGTTCCCCTGGATCACGGTCAAGCCGACCAAGGCCATCCAGGACAGCCAGATCCTCCAGTCGGTCCGCGGCGGCAACCCGCCCGACGTGGCCCTTTCGTTCACCACCGACAGCGTCGCCGAGTTCTGCAAGGCCGGGATCTTCCAGGACCTCAACCCGTACCTGAAGGCGACCGGCATCGACCCGGCGTCGCTGTTCCCGAAGGTGATCGCCGAATACACGCAGTATCAGGGCAAGCGCTGCGTGATGCCCATGCTCGCCGACGCGTACGGCCTCTACTACAACAAGGCGCTCATGAAGGGCCACCAGCCGCCGAAGACGATGAGCGAGCTGGCCGACCTCGCCAAGAAGCTGACGGTCAAGGACGACAAGGGCGACATCAAGGTCGCCGGTTTCGTCCCGACCAGCCAGATGTACGAGAACGCCCCCATCCACACCGGCGTGATGGTCGGCGCGAAGTGGACCAATCCCGACGGCACCTCGGCCATCGGCTCCGACCCGCAGTGGAAGAAGCTGATGACCTGGCAGAAGGACCTCACGGACTGGTATGGCTACGACAAGATCGAGAAGTTCCGCAAGAGCTTCGGCGACGAGTGGTCGGCCGAGAACCCGTTCACCACCGGCAAGGTCGCCATGGCGATCGACGGCGAGTGGCGCACGGCCATGCTCGCCGCCGACGCCCCGGACCTCGACTACGGCACCGCGCCGCTGCCGGTGGCCGACGACCAGGCCCAGCGGTACGGCGCGGGTTTCATCACCGGCACCGTCATCGGCATCCCGCGTGGCGCCAAGCACCCGGAGGCCGCCTGGGAGCTGGTGAAGTACCTCACCACCGACACCGGCTCGCTGGTGACGCTGTCGAACGCGATCAGGAACGTGCCGAGCACGCTGCCCGCGCTCCAGTCACCCGACCTGAAGAAGGACCCGAACTTCCAGACCTTCCTCGACGTCTTCGCCAACCCGAACAGCACGACGCTGCCGGCCCACGTCAACTCCGTCTTCAACCAGCAGACGCTGCAGGAGGCGCAGATCAAGTGGGAGTCGGGCCGCGCGTCCGACCTGGACGCGCTGCTCGCCGAGGTCGACAAGAAGATCGACGAGAAGCTCAGGCTGACGGCAGGCGGCTGAGCCGATGGCAAGAACGGCTCTCAGCCGCCCGAACCTCCGCGCCCTGCTCTACCTGTCCCCCTGGCTCGCCGGGTTCGCGATCTTCTTCGTCTACCCGCTGGTGTCCACGGTCTACTTCTCCTTCCAGCGGTACGACCTGTTCACCCTGGAGCCCGTCGGGCTGCTCAACTGGGAGTACTTCTTCAAGGATCAGGCGGCCTGGACGGCGATCCGCAACACGCTGTGGCTCGTCGTGGTGATGGTCCCGCTGCGGGTGCTGTTCGGCCTCGGCGTCGCCCAGCTGGTGACCCGGCTGAAGGCCGGCGCCGGGGTCTACCGCACGATCTTCTACCTGCCGGCTCTGGTGCCGCTGGTGGCCGGGACGCTGGGGTTCGTGTTCCTGCTCAACCCCGGCACCGGTCCGGTGCAGGCGATCCTGTCGGCCGTCGGGCTGCCCGCGCCGGACTGGTTCGGCGACCCGGCGTGGTCGAAGTGGGGGCTGACCCTCCTCGGCCTGTGGTCGGTCGGCGACCTGATGGTCATCTTCATGGCCGCACTGCTCGACGTGCCGAAACAGCTCTACGAGGCCGCCGCGATCGACGGCGCGAACGGCTGGCGGCAGTTCACGTCGATCACGCTGCCGGTGATCCGGCCGGTGCTGATGTTCGCCCTCGTCACCGGGGTGATCCAGACGCTGCAGTACTTCACCCAGGCCGAGGTCGCCGCGCGGGTCGCGTCCGGGGCGACCGACTCGGCCGGGTCGGTCTTCACCCCGGGCTACCCCGACCAGTCCACGCTGACGTTCCCGCAGTGGCTGTTCCAGCAGGGTTTCCGTGACTACGCGATGGGCTACGCCTGCGTGCTCGCGCTGATGCTGTTCGCGGTCGCGATGGTGTTCACGCTCATCCTGCTGCGGCAGTTCCGCGGCCTCGGCGAGGAGGACGTATGACGAGGCGTTCGGTGCTGTTGTGGGTCGCCCGGCACGCGCTGGGCATCGCGCTCGCGCTGATGTTCCTCGGCCCGCTGGTGTTCATCGCGCTCACGGCCCTGATGAGCGACCGGCAGGCGCTCACCTCCGACCTGTGGCCGCACACCTGGAACTGGGGCAACTTCACCGAGATCTTCGAGAAGGCGCCGCTGCTGACCTGGATCCGCAACACGCTGCTCTACTCGGTGCTCGCCACCGCGTTCATGCTGGTGTCGTCGATCCCCGTGGCGTACGCGCTGGCGCGGTTCCGCTTTCCCGGCCGCCGGATGGCGATGCTGCTCGTGATCACCATGATGATGCTGCCGCCGCAGGTCGTGGCGGTGCCGATCTACCTGATCTGGGCCCGCTTCCACCTGACCGGCACGCTGTGGCCGCTGATCCTGCCGATGCTGCTCGGCGACGCGTTCTCGATCTTCCTGCTGCGCCAGTTCCTCGTCACGATCCCGCGCGAGTACTCCGACGCGGCCAAGGTCGACGGATGCGGCGAGTTCCGCACGCTCGTGCGAGTGATCCTGCCGATGGCCCGGCCGGCCATCGCCGCCGTCGCGCTCTTCCAGTTCTTCTACTGCTGGAACGACTACTACGGACCCCTGCTGTACGCGGGGACCGACCTGGACAACTGGACGCTGTCGCTGGGGCTGGCGGCGTTCCGGTCGGTGCACCGCGTGCAGTGGAACCTCACGATGGCCGCCACACTGCTGGCCATGGCCCCGGTGATCATCGTGTTCTTCTTCGCCCAGAAGGTCTTCATCGAGGGCGTCAAGCTGACGGGAGTCAAATGAAGCTGGCCGTTGTCGGGGGCGGTTCCACGTACACGCCGGAGCTGATCGACGGTTTCGCCCGCCTGCGCGGCGAACTGCCGCTGTCGGAGATCGCGCTCGTCGACCCCGACGAGCGACGGCTCGCGACCGTCGCCGGGATGGCCCGGCGGATGCTCGCCCGCGCCGGGCATCCGGCCACGCTGACCACCACGACCCGCGTGGAGGACGGCGTGGCCGGGGCCGCGGCGGTGCTGCTGCAGTTGCGCGTCGGCGGCCAGGCCGCCAGGAACGTCGACGAGACCCTGCCGCTGGAGTGCGGCTGCGTCGGGCAGGAGACCACGGGCGCCGGGGGCCTCGCCAAGGCCCTGCGGACCGTGCCCGTGGTGCTCGGCATCGCCGAGAAGGTGCGCGCGCACGCGCCCGGCGCGTGGATCGTCGACTTCACCAACCCCGTCGGCATCGTCACCCGGGCGCTGCTCGACGCCGGGCACCGGGCCATCGGGCTGTGCAACGTGGCCATCGGGTTCCAGCGCCGCTTCGCCGCCCTCCTCGGCGTGGCCCCCGAGCGGATCGCCCTCGGCCACGTCGGGCTCAACCACCTCACCTGGGAGCGGTCCGTCCTGCTCGACGGCGTGGACGTGCTGCCCCGCCTGCTGGACGAGCACGGCGAGGGCATCGCCGAGGCCCTCGGCCTGCCGGTCGGCCTGGTCCGCCACCTGCGCGCCGTGCCGTCGTACTACCTGCGGTACTTCTACGAGCACGACCGCGTGGTGGCCGAGCAGCGGACCTCGCCGTCGCGGGCCGCCGAGGTGGCGGCGATGGAGTCGGCGCTGCTGGAGATGTACGCCGACCCGGCCGTGGACACCAAGCCCGACCTGCTGGACAAACGCGGCGGCGCCTTCTACTCCGAGGCCGCCGTCGCCCTGGTCGCCTCGCTCATGGGCGACCGCGGGGACGTGCAGGTCGTCAACACCCGCAACAACGGCACGCTGCCGTTCCTCGACGACGACGCGGTGATCGAGGTCCCGGCCGCCGTCGGGGCCGCCGGGGCCGTCCCGCTGCCCGTCGATCCCGTGGAGCCGCTCTATCGGGGCCTGATCGCCCACGTGTCGGCGTACGAGTCGCTCGCCCTGGAGGCGGCCCTGCACGGCGGCGAGGACCGGGTCAGGGACGCCCTGCTGGCCCATCCGCTGGTCGGCCAGGCCTCCCTCGCCGACGACCTCGCCGCGCGCCTCGTGGAGGCCAACCGCGCGTTCCTGCCGTGGGCGGTGGCCCGGTGACCCGTACGGTGCTCGCCGTGGACGGCGGCAACAGCAAGACCGACGTCGCCCTCGTCCGCGAGGACGGCACGGTGCTCGCCACCGCGCGCGGGCCCGCGTTCCTGCCGCAGAGCGCCGGGGCCGCCGCCGCCGTCGAGGTGATCGGCCGGACCGTACGGCGTGCCCTCGCCGACGAGACCGCCTCACCGCCGTACGCCGACCACGTCGCGGCGTACGTCGCGGGCGCGGACCTGCCGGTCGAGGAGGAGCGGCTGCGGGCCGAGCTGCTGGCCCGCGGCTACGGCGCCGAGGTCGCCGTGGGCAACGACACCTTCGCCCTGCTGCGGGCCGGTTCGGGCGCGGGATGGGGCGTGGCCGTCGTCTGCGGCGCCGGCATCAACGCGGTGGGCGTCTCCCCCACCGGGCAGGTCGCCCGTTTCCCCGCGCTCGGCCGTCTCAGCGGCGACTGGGGCGGCGGGCACCACCTGGGCGAGGAGGCGTTCTGGCACGCCGTACGCGCCGAGGACGGCCGCGGTCCCGCGACCGTGCTGACCGACGTCGTGCGCGCCTGCTTCGGCACCGCCACGGTCGAGGAGGCCGTCGTCGCACTGCACTTCGGCGACCTGCCGGCCGACCGGCTGCACGCCCTCGTGCCACCCCTGCTGGCCGCCGCCGCGGACGGCGACGCGATCGCCGGGTCGCTGGTGGAGCGGCAGGCCGAGGAGATCACGCTGCTCGGCGTCGTCGCCATGCGGCGGCTCGGCCTGCTCGCCGCGCCCTGCGAGGTCGTGCTCGGCGGCGGCGTGCTGACCGCCCGGCACCCCCTGCTGACGTCGCTGGTCGAGAGGCACTACGCCGAACGGGCGCCGCTCGCCCGGCTCGTCGTGGCCGACGTGCCGCCGATTGTGGGCGCCGCCCTGCTCGGCCTCGACCGCCTCGGCGCGCCCCCCGAGGCGTACGCCCGGGTCCGTGCGCACTTCCTCCGGGAGGGGGACGGCGCTCAGCCGGCGGCGTCCTCTTCCGGCTCCTTCTCGATCACGGGGGAGCGGTAGTCGTACGGGGTGCTGAGGACGACGGTCGTGCGGGTGCTGACGTTGGCCGAGGCGCGGATCTGCTGGAGGAGTTCCTCCAGCGCCAGCGGGGAGGCGACGCGGACCTTGAGAATGTAACTTTCATCGCCCGCGACGCTGTGGCACGCCTCGATGGCGGTCAGATGGCTCAGCCGTTCCGGCGCGTCGTCCGGCGCGGAGGGGTCGATCGGCTTGATCGAGACGAAGGCGGTCATCGGAAGACCGATCTCGTCGTAGTCCACGAGAGCGGCGTATCCGCGGATGACACCACGCTTTTCCAGCCTGCGTACCCGCTGGTGCACGGCGGAGACCGACAGCCCGGTCTCCTTGGCCAGATCGGTGAAGCTCATCCGGCCGTCAGTCGCCAGCAGGGTGACGATTCGGCGATCGATCTCCTCCACCCCAGCAACGGTAGCGCCGCCCGAGACCGCCTCGTCCCCAAGCCACCGAAATGCCGCGTTGCCAGAAATGTCAGTGGGCCTGGCTAGCTTGCGATCATTGCCGAGACCCGGAGGTCGACTGATGTACCGACAGGGAGACGTGTTGATCGTGCCCGTGGCGGAGACGGCGGTGCCGCGCGGGCTGCGCCCGGTGCCGCGCGACCGCGCGGGAGGCTGGTGCTGGCGGAGGGCGAGGCGACCGGGCACTGCCACGCGATCCCGGGGCCGGGAACGCTGTACCCCGGGTTCCTGCACCTGCCCGGCGGCGGACGCCTCGTCCACGAGGAGCACGACGCGATCTCGCTGCCGAAGGGATGGTTCCGGGTGATCCGCCAGCGGGAGTACGTGCCCGGCTCGTTCCGGACGGTGGCCGACTGATGGAGACCCTGACCTGGGAGCGGGTGGCCTTCGCCACCGGCGAAGGAGACCACGACGAGGCGTCGGCGGGAGTGCGGCTGGCCTACCGCGAGGCGGGCCTGCCCGAGCCTGAGGTGATCGTACGGCTGGCCTCCCCCGCCGCCGGGGCGATCGCGGCGGTGTGGCTGCTCGGCACCGACGAGGTCCGGACGGCGATGGAGGAGATCGGCTTCGGGCGGCTGCGGGCGCTCGACGGCGTCGACCCGGGGGTCTCGGTGCGATACGAGGTGCGCACCGTGCCCTGGGAGAGCGCCAGGGCGGAGGCGAGCGCCGCCGCCGGCCCCGCCGGCTGGGCCCGGTTGTGGGAGGAGACGGGCGGCCGGCTGTGGCCGCGGGTCGACCGGCTGGTCACCGAGATCCGCAGGGCCGTCGGCGGCCTCGGCGGCGACGTGCTACGGCAGGCGACGCTCGACGCGGTGCTCGGCCAGCACGACGCGGCCTGGCTGTCGGCCTTCGAGGGCCTGGAGGGGCTCAAGCGGGTCGCGCGGCACGCGGGCTGGTGGTGGCCGTACGAGCGGGTCGCGATCGTCACCGACCGTCCGGTTGAGCTGCACCTGGACGACGTGGGGCGGCTACACCGGGCGGAGGGTCCGGCCCTGTCGTACGCCGACGGCTTCGCGCTGCACGCCTGGCACGGGATGCCTGTCCCGGCGGGGTTCGGCGCGACCATGGCCGCGCTCACCCCCGAGCGCATCCGCGCGGAGGAGAACGCGGAGCTGCGCCGGGTCATGCTGGAGCACTTCGGCCTCGACCGCTACCTCGCCGAGCCGGGCGCCCGGCCGCGGCACTCCGACGAGACCGGCGTCCTGTGGCGGATCGACCTGCCGGGCGACGAACCGGTGGCGTTGGTCGAGGTGGTCAACTCGACGCCCGAGCCGGACGGCACCCGGCGCACCTACTTCCTGCGGGTCCCGCCGTGGGTGACCAGGGCGCGCGAGGGGGTGGCGTGGACCTTCGGCGTACGCGAGGAGGACTACCGCCCCGAGCGGGAGACCTGAGGCGGCCAGGCGGCCGGGACGCGTTCCAGCACGCCTCCCGCGAAGACGTCGTAGAGGCCGAGGGGCTCCAGGTGGACGTACCCGATGTGGCAGTCGCAGACAGGCAGCGGGCAGGCGCGGGGCCGCAGGGCGGGCCGGTAGGAGCCGTCGTAGAGGTTGCCGAGGACCTCCGGCACGAAGTGGCAGCGCCTGACCGTCCCGTCGCCGTCCACCGAGATCACGCTGTCCCCGGTGCGGCACGGCAGGCCCAGGCTGCGGTGCGCGTGCCGGCTGTAGCCGAACAGCGGGTCGACGGCCGTCCAGTCCGCGGCCTCGGCGTCGCTGTAGACCCGGCCCTCCTGCGCGTTGACCCACAGATAGGTCTCGGGCGGCAGGTCCGCTCTGAGCCTGCGGGCGTCCGCCAGATGCGCGGGGTCGCCGACGATGCCGACACTGTGCCGTACGGGAAGCGAGCGGACCTTGGGCAGGAACCGCTCGTAGGGCACCTGGGTGGGGTGGTAGGTCACCCACAGCGCCGCCCGGTCCGACGCCTCCGCGAGCCAGCCGGTGCGGCAGCTCAGGTTCGTCTGGATGGCGACCCTTCGCACGTTGCCGAGCCAGGACAGCCGCACCAGCGCCTCGCGATACCAGGACCGCACCAGACCCTCGCCCCACGGGGTGAACAGCACCGAGATCTCGATGTCCTGGGCCGCCACCCATGCCGTGAACCGCTCCAGGGCGGCCCGGTCGGCGCGCAACTGCTCGGGGGTGTCCCTGCGTTTGGCGAACGGGCAGTAGCCGCAGTCGTAGTCGCAGCTCGCCAGCGGCCCCCGATAGAGGATGGTCAGCACGCGGCGTATCCCTCCATGAGCGCCCTGACGCGCGGCGAGAACAGCGCGGGGCCGACGGCGTCGGAGTGGGCGAGCCCGTCGGGGGTCGGGCGCACGGTGGACGCGTCCGCCGTCAGCCAGCCCGGGAACCGGTCCAGCAGGGGGAAGTCGTCGAGCACATCGGTGCCGAACCTGGACCGGTAGAGGTCCCGCGACAGCCCCTCGGTCCGCAGCAGCGACTGGATGAGGTGCCGTCTCCTGCGCTCCTCCTCGTCCAGGGCGAACCCCACGTTGGCCACGCCGAAGTCGTCGCGCCGCACGTAGTCGTCGATGATCGCCCGTACGTGGCGGGCCCCGACCGCGTACTCGAAGGAGTGGTGCAGGGTGCTCGTGTAGGACCGGGCCCCGCAGCCGAGGCCGACCATGCCGTCGGTCTGGCAGCAGTAGTCCGTGGACGCCGTCGTGCCGGGCAGCCGGAACATCCGCATGGACACCTGTTCGTACCCCGCGTCGAGCAGGTGGTCGCGGCCGAGGCGATACAGCTCCATCCGCTGGTCGTCCCAGGCGCGGCCCTGCCCGCCCGACTGCCTGCCGAGCCCGGTGAGCGGCCGGACGTACAGGGGGTAGAGGTACAGCTCCTCCGGCTTCCACGTCAGCGCGGTGTCCAGCGAGTACTGCCAGGAGCCGGGCGTCTGCCCGTCGATGCCGTAGATCAGGTCGATGTTGAGGGCCGCGATGCCCGACGCGCGAATCGCGTCGAGCGCGGCGTCCACCTCCGCGCGCTTCTGCGGCCGTACGGCCGCGCGGGCCTCGGCGTCCACGAAGCTCTGCACGCCGATCGAGATCCGGCTCGCGCCCCGCTCGGCCAGCACGGCGAGACGGTCGGGCGTGGCGGTGGCCGGGGAGGTCTCCACCGACAGCGGGATCTCCCGCAGGTCGACGCCCATCGCCTGCTCTGTGAGGTCGAACAGGCGGGCCAGCTCC
Source organism: Microbispora sp. GKU 823 (assembly GCF_002027145.1). NCBI lineage: Bacteria > Bacillati > Actinomycetota > Actinomycetes > Streptosporangiales > Streptosporangiaceae > Microbispora > Microbispora sp. GKU 823. The sequence goes on from NZ_MWJN01000026.1 coordinate 9,411, forward strand.
CGGGCGTCCAGGTAGGTGGGCGTGCCGCCGCCGAAGGCCGCCGTCGTGAAGCGCGGCTCGTCCAGAGCGGCCCGTACGGCTCGCGCCTGCCGTTCCAGGGCGTCCAGGTAGGCCCCGGTGAGGCCTTCCGGAGCCCCGGTGCGGGTGAACAGGTTGCAGAACCCGCACCGCATCTCGCAGAACGGGATGTGGACATACAACGCGCCCGCCCGTTCCCCCGCCCAGACCTCGCTCAGGGCCGGACGAGGATCGAGCGGCCGGTAGGCGGTCTTGTGCGGGTAGGCGTAGACGTATCCCTCGTAAGGCGTCAATCGTGCTCCCCATCGGGATTGACCAGGATGAACTCGGCGTAGGGCACCGTCCAGACGACTTCGTGGCCCACGCGATGCCCGACGTGCCCGTCCTCGCCGTACGCCGTGCCGTGGTCGGAGCAGACGATGACGAGGCAGGGCCGGCTCATCAGCGCGTACAGCCTGCCGATGTGCCGGTCGACGTATTCGAGCGCGGCAGCGTGGGTGTCCAGGCCGTCCCCGGTGGCGCCGGGCAGGTGGAAGTGGTTGGGCTGGTGCAGCGCCGACACGTTGACGAACAGGAAGACCGGCCGGTCCCGCCGCGCCAGCACCTCCTCGGCGCGGTCGATCTGCCGTTCCAGCGAGTGGGGGCTGGTCACCCCGAACGCCGGCTCCCAGTGGCTCTCCGCGAACAACCCGGGCAGGGCCGAGCCCAGCGGAGTCAGCTTGTTGAAGAACCCGACCCCGCCGACGCAGACCGTGTGGTAGCCGGCGCGGGCGAGCCCGGTGGGCAGGTCGGGCGCGTCGAACACCCAGGTGCCCGCCCCGGTCGTCTCGCTGCCGGGGAAGGTCGCGGCGAACAGGCGCGGGTGCGGCCCCGGCGTGACCGGCGTGGGCAGGAACCCCGCGAAGATCGCGACGTGCGCGGCGTAGGTGAAGCTGCCGGGGCTGTGCCGCCGCTCCCACCTCCGGCCGCCGGGCAGCAGGTTGGGCAGCCGCCCGGCGTCGGCCAGCTCGGCCGCGACGTCGTAGCGGAGCGTGTCGAGCGTGACCAGGAGGATGTCGTGGGTCCCCACGACCTCGTTCATGTCCATCGCCCATCCAGGATCGCCTCGGCCTGCTCGGCGTAGGTGTCCCTGCCCTCGCCCGCCAGGTCGCCCAGGCCGGGCAGGAGGTCGCCGAACGCGTTGACCTCCGCCACGGCCACCGACCGCCAGTCGGCCCCGACCATCAGGTCGACACCGGCGGTCAGGCTCCCGGGGAAGCACGCGGAGGTCCGGGCGGCCGCGTCGAGCACCCGCTCCCACAGGCCGGTCCGCGCCCGGACCACGCCGAGGTCGCCCCGCAGGCCACCGAGGTGCAGGTTGGTGATCGGCGTCCTGCTCGTACGCATCACCGCGTGGGTCGGGTTTCCTGCCACGGTCACGACACGCAGATCGAACGTCCTGCCGCCCGCCGACGCCTTCGGGAACCACCGCTCCACATGGAGCCCGTCGGGGGCGAGCGTCTCGACCAGCGCCTTCACATCGGCCTCGTCCTCGTAGGCGCGGACCCGCAGCGAGTTGCACAGCGTGCCGCCGATCCACGCCGCCGACGTGACCGCCTTCACCCGGCCCGCGTGGGCCTGGAACGCGATCACCCCGGAGGCCGACGAGCCGTGGGCGGGCTTGACGAACACGCGGGCCCAGCCCCGCTCGGCCATCCACTCGCGCAGTTCGCCGTACGAGCCGGCCTCGAAGGCGGGCGGCACCGGCACTCCGGCCGCGGACAGCCGGGCGTGACAGCGGCGTTTGTCGAACATCACCGCGATCTCCTCGACGTCCCCCAGCAGGCGGACGCCGGGAAGCGCGGCGATCCGCCGCAGCCCGGCCGTGAAGGCGGCGTACCAGGCCGCGCCCCCGCCGACCCTGGTGGGGTCCCCCGGTCCGCGCAGCAGCGCGTCGGTCTCCGCGTCCTCGCCCGGCGAGTCGATCCGCACGAGCGTCCCGGGCGGCAGGCCGATCTCGCGTCCGGTCAGCACGTCACGCCAGGAAACCACCCGCGGCTCGGGCAGCCCCCGGGCGACGACGGCGTCGCGGAACATCGTCACCCGCCGGTCGCCCGGCACCCCGACCACGGCCAGGTGCGGAGTCACTCGCTCACCGCCACGTAGCGCTCGTAGTCGGGCTGCCGCTCGGACAGGTCCACGTCCACGTCCGGCAGGGACGCGGCGATCCGGGCCGCCATCGGCCCGCTGAGGTAGTGGTGGTGCAGGTCGAGCCGGCGCAGATGGGTCAGCGGCTGCCCGCCGAGCAGCGCCTCCGCACCGGCGTCGGTGAGCTCGCCCATCGACAGGCTGAGCTCCTCCAGCCGGGCCACCACGGGGGCGGCGGCGACGGCCGCCGCGATCTCGTCCTGCGCCGGGCTGTCGCACAGGCCGAGCCGCCGCAGCGCGGGCAGCCGCTCCCCGGACAGGATCGGCGCCAGATCGGCGACGGTGGCGTTCCCGCCGTAGTTCTCGACCCCGAGCCAGAGCTCCAGGTGCTCCAGCGCGGGAAGGTGGCAGGCCCCGACCGCCCGCACCACCTCGGCGGGCAGCCCGCCGCACTCGAACCGCAGCACCCGCAGCCGCTCGTGCCGTACGGGCCGCAGGGTCAGCCCCTGCGAGCCGCGGACGTCCAGCCGCTCCAGGTGGGGGAACGCCTCGAGCAGCGGAGTGACGTCCCCCTGCTCGATCCAGGAGATCTCCATCAGCTCAGCGCTGACGAACCCCAGGAAGACCGACCGGAGACGGGGCAACCGCGCCGCGTTGGCGGCCAGGAACGCGGGCACGTCGCGCCCGTAGTGAACCAGTACGAGCGACTCGATCGCGTCGCCGCCCACCGAGTCGAGCAGGCGCCGAAGTTCCTGCTCGAGTCCCGGCTCTCCCTCGTGGCCGGACAGCCCGTTGGTGAGAGCCCATGCCACCGCCGAGGGATCGGCGACCGGCTCTCCCGGCTCCACCACCGGCCTTCCGGCGAAGAACTGCTCGGTCTCCCACTCTGTGCCGTACAGATAAAGGTCTTCGTGGACGAAGGTCTCGCCGGGGTCGGGCGCCGCCGTCACTCGCTCACCGCCACGTAACGCCAGACTTCCCCGTCCCCGTCGTCTTCGGCCTCCTCCTGCTCCGACAGGTCGACCTCGACGCCCGGCAGCGCCTCGGTCACCCGGGCGGCCATCGCGTCGGTGAGGAAGTGGTGGTGCAGGTCGAGCGTGTGCAGATGGGTCAGCGGCTGCCCGCCGAGCAGGGCCTCCGCCCCGGCGTCGGTCAGCGTGCCCATCGACAGGGCGAGGGACTCCAGCCGGGCGACGACCGGCGCGGAGGCCACGGTCGCCGCGATCTCGTCCTGGATCTCGCTGTCCTGGAGCCCGAGATGGCGCAGCGCCGGCAGCCGCTCGCCGGACAGGATCGGCGCGAGGTCGGCGACCGTGGCGTCCCCGCCGTAATTCTCCTCACCGAGCCACAGGTCCAGGTGCTCCAGGGCGGGCAGGTCGCAGGCGCCCACGGCACGCACCACCTCGGCGGGCAGCCCGCCTGTCTCGAACCGCAGCATCCGCAGCGACTCGTGCCTGACGGGCCGGAGTCTCAGTCCCGAGCCGCCGCGCACCTCCAGCCGCTCCAGCCGTGGGAACGCCTCCAGCAGCGGTGTCACGTCCGACTGCTGGATCCAGGAGATCTCCGCCTCATCGGAGCTGATCGCGCCGAGGAAGAGCGAGCGCAGCCCGGGAAACCGGGCGGCGTTCTCCGCGAGCAGGCCGACGATCTGCTCCGACGACTTGCCGTAGCAGTCGTTCCACCCCCCGATCACGATCGCCGGCACGGCCGCCGTGTCCACCTGCGTCAGCAGCGCGCCGAACGCCTCGGCGATGGGGTAGTCCTCGCCCCACCCCGAGCTGATCCGCACCGCCACCGACGTCAGGTCGGGGATCGCCTCCTCCTGCCACGGGGCCACCTCGGTCACCGGCAGCCCGGCATAGGTCTCGTCGTAGCGATGCTTGTAGCCGAAATAGGTGTCGTACGGGATCATGGAATGTCCTTGGCTGGGGGAACCGGCGGGGTCCGTCCTACCAGACCCGGGTGACAATTCCGCGATCACTCCTCCGTCGCCAGCGCCCGTACGTCGGGGTGCATGCCGGGGGTCGCCAGCACGAGGGCGGCGAGCGAGCCGAGGATCGTCACGGGCCTCGTCTTCGACGCCTCCACGGCGGCCAGGTAGCGCCAGGCCACCAGTTCGGCCACGTCCTCGCGGGCGTCCGGGTCCATCCAGGCCGTGGCGATCATTCCGAGCAGGGCCGCCTCGTTCACCCAGTCCTCCGGCCCGTACGCCAGGTCGGTCAGCACACTCCTGCGCTCGGACTCCGCCCACGGCTGGCCGGCCTGGTGATGGGCGATGCCGAGGCAGGCCCACGCCTGGACCTGCCTGATCCACAGCGGCACGGCCGCCGGCTCGCCGTACGGCGACAGCGGCGGGTGGACGAGCACGCCGAGCAGGTCGCCGAGGGACAGGCCCGACAGGCGTACGGCGTGGTCGTAGGCGGCCGGCAGGTGCGGCCAGCGCAACGCCGCGACGGCGGCGACGGCCTCCAGCGCCTCCCTGGACGGCGGCGGCACGGCGGGCACGGCCGTCATGCCCTCGTAACGCCACACCCGGCGGGTCACCCCCCGCACCGGGCCGTGGGCGTACACCTCCGGCACGGTCAGCCGCGCGTCGGGTTCAGGCGCATCGGCGATGGTCAGCGCGAAGCCGGGCGCGACCAGGGAGAAGGCGAGCAGCGCGCTGGGCGGCTCGGGGGCGGAGACCGTAAGCTCGCCGCCGGCCGGGACCTCCTCCCGCTCCACCATCTGGTAGAGCACGTCGATCACCGACTCCGTCGGGCCAGGGACGCGTCCCAGCCACAGCCGCAGCCCGCACTGCTCGCCGAGGACCGCGTCGCCGTGCTCGTTGCCGGGGTCGCCGCGCAGGTGGTCGGCCAGCTCCACCAGGTGCCGGACGTCCCCGTCCCGCTCGAAGCGCATCCCGCAGGCCGTCGGATAGGCGTTCGGGTGCCGGGGCTCACGCCGCAGCGCGCGCTCCACCCACTCCAGGCCCTCCTGCGGGCGGCCGCTGCTGTGCAGCATCTCGCCGATGTCGGTGTACAACGCGAGGTTGGCGGGGTCGTGCTCCAGCGCCCGCACCATCGCCCGCTCGGCCTCGGGCCACCGCTGCAGGTCGCGGCACGCGTACCCCTCGGCGAGGGCGGCCTGGAAGGACGGCGCGAGCGCGTAGGAGCGGACGGCCAGCTCCACCGCCTCCTCGGCCTCCCCCACCCGGCGCAGGAGCAGCGAGGCCAGCCAGAGCAACGACGCGTCGTCCGGGTGGGCGCGCAGCGCGCCCCGCACCAGCACGACGTACGGCAGCAGCGCCTCGCGGCCGTCCTCCGGCACGGTGCCGGGCAGCCCGGAGGCCAGCAGCGAGACGAGCGAGCACAGTTCGCCGGGCGGGATCCGCCCGGGCAGCTCGGGGTCGAGCACCCACGGCACGTGCGCCCAGCGTCCCCCCCGGCTCGTGCCGCTGCACCGAGATCAGCAGGCGCAGCGCGGGCACGTGCTCGCCGCGGGCGGCCAGCGCGTGCGCGCGGGCCAGCGCCGTGCCGAGGAAGACCGGTTCGTCCACCGGAAACAGGTCCGGCCCGCCGCCCGGACCGGCCAGCAGCCGCGCCAGCATCTCGTGCGCCTCGGGCAGGGCGGGATCGTGGGCCAGCGCCGCCGCGACGTGCGCGGCGGCGTGCCCGGTCTCCCCGTCCTCCAGCGCCAGCCGCGCCATGCTGACCTCGCCCTCGGCCTGGGCGCGGGGATCGTCCATGCCCTCGCCGATGCCCCCGCCCATGTCCTCGTGCGTCATCCGTCCTCCGATCCGGCAGTCGTGATCATCACTCTGCCAGAGCGGCGGAGAGCACGGCCGCGGGGATCAGTCCACCACGACCAGGTCCCTGGTCGTGTTGTTCATCCGCTCGCCGGCGGTCTCGCCGCAGACGACGATGTCCTCGATCCGGGCGCCGTGCCGTCCGGGCAGGTAGATGCCCGGCTCGACCGAGAAGGCGAACCCCGGCCGCATCTCCTCGGTGTTGCCCGCGACGATGTACGGCTCCTCGTGCGTCTCCAGGCCGATGCCGTGCCCGGTGCGGTGGACGAAGTACTCGCCGTACCCCGCCTCCGCGATCACCTCGCGGGCGGCGGCGTCCACCGACTCGCAGCTCACGCCGGGCCTGACGTGGGCGCAGGCGGCCTCCTGGGCACGCTTGAGCACCTCGTAGTAGGCCGTGAAGTCGGCCGGGGGCTCGCCCACGCAGTAGGTCCGCGTGGAGTCGGAGCAGTAGCCGCTCGGCATGACGCCGCCGATGTCCACCACGACGGGCTCGCCGGGCCGGATCACGCGGTCGCTCAGCTCGGCGTGCGGGCTGGCGCCGTTCGGCCCCGAGCCCACGATCACGAAGTCGACCCGGGCGTGCCCCGCGTCGATGATCGCCTCCGCGATGTCCTTGCCGACCTCGCGCTCGGTACGACCGGCCTTCAGCAGCCGGGGCACCAGGTTGTGCACGGCGTCGATGGCCGCCCCCGCCTCCGCGAGCGCCGCCTTCTCCGCGGGCGACTTGCGCATGCGCAGCTCACGCAGGACGCTCCCGGCCAGCACCTGCTCGGCCCCGGGCATGGCCGCGCGGAACCGCAGCGACTGCAGCGCCCACATGCGGTCGGCGAGCCCGACCCGGGCGACCGGGCCCAGGCGGCGGGCCACCTCGGCGTACGGGTCGTCGGTCTCGTCCCACGCGACGAACTCGATGCCGAGCCGGGAGGCGGGCGAGTGCTCGGCGGCCGGCAACTCCAGGCGCGGCACCATCATGAACGGCTCGCCTGACGCCGGGACGACCAGGCAGGTCAGCCGTTCCAGCGGCAGGGCGTCGTAGCCGGTCACATAGCGCAGGTCCGGGCCCGGCGTCAGCAGCAGCGCGTCGAGACCGGCTCGGTCGACGGCCTCGCTCACCGCGGCCGGACGGGTCGTGGGATACAGGTCGGAGGGCTCCATGGACATCGTCGTCACGCGACCTAATCTAACGAGCGCGGGCCCTGACGACCTACTCAGGTGCGCGCATACCACAGGCGCCACGCGGGCGACCTTCGCGGGGCTCTGGCTTATTCCACGCCATAGAAGAAAACCAACCCCTGCGGAATGCAGGACTGCTACGCTCCGCGTCAGGGCGATCACAGAACGTCCGTACGGCAGTGCAAGAGCGGCATCGAGAGCGAGACAAATGGTCGGCGTAGTGGGCGGCACGAAGCCCGCCCTTCCCCCCGCGGACGACCGCGACCCGGACACGACGCCCGGCGCCGCCCCCGTCGGCACCCTCATGGTCCAGGACATCGGCGGACGGCGGTGGGCGGAGCGCCGGGAACGCGCCGCCGAGGAGCGCCGCGTCACCCTGGCGCTGCGGGAGGCGATCCTGCCCGAGCCCGGCGCGTCGATCGACCTGCCCTACGCCCGGATCGCGGTCCGGTACGTCCCGGCGGGCCTGGCGTCGAGCCTCGGCGGCGACTGGTACGACGCCGCGCCGCTGCCCGACGGGCGCATGTTCCTCGCGGTGGGCGACGTGTCGGGACACGGCCTGCCCGCGATCGCCGAGATGGCACAGCTGCGTCACGCGCTGCTCGGTCTGAGCATGACGGGCGCCTGCCCCGGCAGGCTGCTGACGTGGCTCAACACCCTGGTCCTCACCCGGTTGGACGACACCACCGCGACCGCCGTGTGCGGCCACTTCGACCCGGCGACCCGCCTTTTCACGTGGGCACAGGCGGGTCACCCCGCCCCGATCCTGGTGCGCCGCGGGGGCGCGCGCCAGCTCGGGCGCCCCGGGGAGTCGTGCTCGGGGCGACGTCGAGCCTGCCGTACGGAGTGGCCGACGTCCGCCTCGAGCCCGGCGACCTGCTGCTGATGTTCACCGACGGCCTGGTCGAGCGCCGCTCGCGCGACATCGGCGCGGGGGTGTCCCTCATCGTGGAGGCGGCCGTGGCGACCGGCCTCGGCTCGGCGGGAGCGGACCTCGACGCGGGCCTCGACCGCCTCCTGGAGGCGATCGGCGGCCCCAACCCCGAGGACGACACCTGCCTGCTGGCCGTGGCGGTGACCGAAGAGGGTCCGCGGCACCCCTGACAGGCGTGACAATGGCAGGGTGCTGATGCTTCTCGACACCCCGTCGTTGTACTTCCGCGCCTTCTACGGAGTCCCGGAGTCGGTGACCTCGCCGGACGGCATGCCGGTCAACGCGGTGCGCGGGCTCCTCGACATGATCGCCACCCTGGTCCGGCAGCACTCCCCCGCCCAGATCGTGGCCTGCATGGACGCCGACTCGGCGCCCGGCGTTCCGGTGGCCGCGATCCCGTCGTACAAGGCGCACCGGGTGGCGAGCGGCGATGAGGAGGAGGTGCCGGACACGCTGGCCCCGCAGGTCCCGGTCATCGAGGAGGTCCTGGACGCGCTCGGCATCGCCCGCGTCGGCGTCGCCGGCTACGAGGCCGACGACGTGATCGGCACCTACGCGACCGCCGCGACCACGGCCGTGGACATCGTCACGGGCGACCGCGACCTGTTCCAGCTCGTCGACGACGAGAAGCCGTGCCGCGCCCTTTACACAGTAAGGGGAATCCGTAACCTCCAGATCATCGACGAGGCGTTCGTCCGGGAGAAGTACGGCATCCCGGGCCGGGCGTACGCCGACTTCGCGACGCTGCGCGGCGACCCGAGCGACGGCCTGCCCGGCGTCGCCGGCATCGGCGAGAAGACGGCGGCGGCCCTCATCACACGCTTCGGGTCGCTGTCCGCGCTGCTCGCCGCGCTGGACGACGGCCGCGCCGACGGCTTCCCCGCGGGCGCGCGCAACAAGCTCGCCGCCGCCCGTGAGTACCTGGAGGTCGCCCCGGCCGTGGTCCGGGTGGCCCACGACGTCCCGGTCCCGGACGTCGACATCACCCTGCCCGCCGCGCCGCGCGACCCCGAGCGGCTCGTCGCGCTGTCGGAGAAGTACGGCCTGGACAGCCCGCTCAACCGCCTGCTCGCCACATTGACCTAGGAAGGCCGTTTACGGGCTGGTATGTCCACTCTCGGGTAGGTTGATCGCGTGCCGTACACGACGATCCGCCTCCGGGACAGCGCGGACGGCCTCCGCGACGGATTCGCCCGCATCCGCAGCGAGTTCGACCTGCCGGACGGTTTCCCCGCCCCCGTGCAGGAGGAGGCCGAGCGGGCCGCCGCCTCCCCCGCCGTGCCGCAGGAGGACCGGACCGACCTGCCGCTGGTGACCATCGACCCGCCCGGCTCGATGGACCTGGACCAGGCGCTGTGCATCGAGCGGCGCGGGACGGGCTACCGCGTCTGGTACGCGATCGCCGACGTCGCGGCGTTCGTCCGGCCCGGCGGCGCGATCGACGCCGAGGCGAGAGCCCGCGCCGAGACCGTCTACATGGCCGACGGGCGCGTGCCGCTGCACCCGCCGGTCCTGTCGGAGGGCGCGGCCAGCCTGCTGCCCGGACAGACCCGCCCAGCCGCCCTGTGGCGGCTCGACCTCGGCTCCGACGGGGAGATCGAGGCGGTGGACCTGCGCCGCGCGCTGGTGCGCAGCCGGGAACGGCTCGACTACGAGACGGTCCAGGCCGCCGTGGACACCGGCCGGGCGGAGGGGACGATCGCGCTGCTCGCCGAGGTGGGGCCGCTGCGCCTCGAACGGGAGCGGGCCAGGGGCGGGCTGTCGCTGCCGACCCCCGAGCAACAGGTGATCCCCGACGGGAACGGCGGCTACCAGGTGGAGTTCCGCACGAACCACCCGTGCGAGGCGTGGAACGCCCAGATCTCACTGCTCACCGGTATGGCGGCGGCCCGGATGATGCTGGACGCGGGCGTCGGCGTGCTGCGGGTGCTCCCCCAGGCGGGCCCGGAGGACGTCGGCAAGGTCCGCAGGGTCGCCGCCGCGCTCGGCGTACCCTGGCCCGACGGCACGTCGTACGCCGAGGTGGTGCACGGGCTCGACCCGAAGATCCCCGGCCACGCCGCCTTCCTGCACGAGTCCACGGTGCTGCTGCGCGGCGCGGCCTACGTCGCCTTCAACGGTTCGGCGCCCGCGCAGGTGCTGCACGCCGCACTGGGCGCGCCGTACGCGCACGTCACCGCGCCGCTGCGGCGGCTGGTCGACCGGTACGGCACCGAGGTCTGCCTGGCCGTTGCCGCGGGCCGCCCGGTCGCCGAGGAGATCGCGGCGGCGCTGCCCGGCCTGCCGGAGCAGATGGCCATGGGCGGCAGGCGGGCCGGGGCGGTCGAGCGGGCCTGCGTGGACCTGGTCGAGGCGGCCGTGCTGCGGCCCAGGATCGGCGACGTCTTCGAGGCGGTCGTCATCGACGTCAGCGACGGGAAACCAGGCGGGCAGGTGCAGGTCACCGAGCCCCGCCGTCATCGCCCGCTGCGCGGCGACCACCTGCCGCTCGGCGAGCGCATCCCCGTACGGCTCACGCACGCCGACCCCACCACCCGCGAGGTCCGCTTCACCACGGCCTGAACCGCATCGCTACTCCGTGCGCGTGCGTGGCACGGCTCAGTTCACCGACGAGTAGGCGACGACCCCGCGGCGCATGGCGTCGATGGCCTTGGCGGCGTTCTCGGCGACCTTGCTCCCCTTGGGCGCGGCGTCCCTGAGCTGGCCGAGCAGGTCGAGCAACTGCTTGACCCAGCGGACGAAGTCGCCCGCCGCGAGGTCGCAGTCGGTCAGCACGGCGTCGAGACTGTGGCCCTTGGCCCAGCGGAAGGCCGCCCAGGCGAAGCCGATGTCCGGCTCGCGGACGAACGACAGGCCGTGGTCCTCCTCGATGCCCTCCAGCTCGCCCCACAGGCGCACCATCTCCCCGAGCGCCTCGCGCGTGGCCCCGGCCGGGATCTTGGGGCTGCGGACGTCGTCGGCCTGCCGCGACTCGTAAACCAGCGACGACACGCACGCGGCCAGCTCGGCGGGGTCGAGGCGGTTCCACACCCCCGCCCGCAGGCACTCGGCCGTGAGCAGGTCGAGCTCGGTGTAGAGCGAGGCGAGCCTGCGGCCCTGTTCGGTGACGGTCTCGCCGTCCAGGTAGCCGAGCTGGTCGAGCACGCCGCAGACCCGGTCGAAGGTCCTGGCGATGACGTGGGAGCGCCCCTCGACCCGGCGGCGCAGCCCCTCGGTCTCCCTGAGCAGCTTGTGGTAGCGCTCGGCCCAGCGGGCGTGGTCCTCACGCTCGTCGCAGCCGTGGCAGGGGTGCTGGCGCAGCTCCCGCCGCAGGCGCGTGACCTCCTCGTCCTCCGCGGCGTGGTCGCGGGCCCGCGGCGGCTTGCCGAGGTCGCGGTCGCCCAGCTTCGCGTGCACCGTCGAGACGAGGTTGGCCCGTTCCTTCGGCGAGCGCGGATTGAAGCCCTTAGGAATCCTGATCTTGTCGACCGGCTCGACCGGCACCGGGAAGTCGGCCGCCGACAGCCGCTTGACCTGCTTGCCGATCGTCAGCACGAGCGGCGCGGGGCCCTCGTGTCCCCGGCCGTTGACGCCGGGGTCGAGCACGACCGCGATGCCCGCGCGGCGCCCGCCCGGCACCCGGATGACGTCGCCGGGCTTGAGCACCTCCAGGGACTGCACGGCCTGGGCGCGGCGGGCCGCCCCCCGCTGGCGCGACAGCTCGGCCTCGCGGTCCGACAGCCGCCTGCGCATCGCGGCGTACTCCTCGAAGTCGCCGAGGTGGCAGGTCATGGCCTCGGCGTAGCCCTCGAGGGCCTGCTCCGACTTGCGGAGCTGGCGGGCCAGCCCGACCACGGCGCGGTCGGCCTGGAACTGGGCGAAGGAGTCCTCGAGCAGGGTCCGCGCCCGCTCCCGGCCGACCTGCCCGACGAGGTTGACCGCCATGTTGTACGACGGCTGGAAGCTGGAGCGCAGCGGATAGGTGCGGGTGCTGGCGAGGCCGGCGACCGAGAGCGGATCCATGCCCGGCTGCCAGACCACCACCGCGTGGCCCTCGATGTCGATGCCGCGCCGCCCGGCCCGCCCGGTGAGCTGGGTGTACTCCCCCGGGGTCAGGTCGGCGTGGGTCTCGCCGTTCCACTTGTCGAGCTTCTCGATCACCACGGACCTGGCCGGCATGTTGATGCCGAGCGCCAGCGTCTCGGTCGCGAAGACCGCCTTCACCAGCCCCTTGGTGAACAGCTCCTCCACGACCTCCTTGAACGCCGGGAGCATGCCCGCGTGGTGGGCGGCCAGGCCGCGCTCCAGGCAGTCGCGCCATTCGAGGTAGCCGAGCACCGCGAGGTCCTCGTCGGGCAGGTGCGCGGTGCGCTCGTCCACGATCTGCCGGATCTCGTGGCTCTCGGCCTCCGTGGTGAGGCGCAGCCCCGAGTAGAGGCACTGCATGACGGCGGCGTCGCAGCCGTTCCTGGAGAAGATGAAGGTGATCGCCGGCAGCAGGCCCTCGGCGTCGAGCTTCTCGATCACGTCCGACCGGCTCGGCGTCGTGCCCCGGCCCGGCCGCGAGTAGCCCCGCCTGCCCCTGGCCTGGGCCAGCCGCATCTCGTCGCGGGCGATCCGCATGAGGGACGGGTTGACCCGCAGGGTGCCGTCGCCCTCGTCCACGAACAGGTCGTACATCCTGTTGCCGACCAGCATGTGCTGCCACAGCGGGACAGGCCGGTGCTCGTCCACGATGACCGTGGTGTCGCCGCGCACCTCGCCCAGCCACTCGCCGAACTCCTCGGCGTTGCTGACCGTGGCCGACAGGGCCACCACCCGCACCGACTCCGGCAGGTGGATGATGACCTCTTCCCAGACCGCGCCGCGGAACCGGTCGGCCAGGTAGTGGACCTCGTCCATCACCACGTACCCGAGGCCGGTCAGCGTGTTCGAGCCCGCGTACAGCATGTTGCGCAGGACCTCGGTGGTCATGACCACGATCGGGGCCTCGCCGTTGACGCTGTTGTCGCCGGTCAGCAGGCCGACCTTGCGCGCGCCGTACCGCCGGACCAGGTCGTTGTACTTCTGGTTGGACAACGCCTTGATCGGCGTCGTGTAGAAGCACTTGCGGCCCTGCTCCAACGCCAGGTGGACGGCGAACTCCCCCACCACCGTCTTGCCCGACCCGGTCGGCGCGGCCACCAGCACGCCGTCCCCGGCCTCCAGCGCCTGACAGGCGTCGATCTGGAACTCGTCGAGCTCGAAGTCGTAAAGTTCGCGGAACGAGGCGAGAGCGGGTCCGGCGCCGGACTGCCCCTCACGGAAGGCGGCATAGCGTTCCGCTGGCGTACTCATACCGTCAACCCTACCGATAACGGGATTCCGGGCGTCCGTCATCGGTGATCCTTTTACCCGACCGCCTTTACGCCGTAGATCAGGCGTCGATCAGGGGCCAGGACCCGCAGCGCCCCCCGGCTCGACGGCGCAGGTCAGCGGGGCCGGACCGGCCCGCTCGCCGTCGGCGTACGCGACGACCTCCCCGTCCAGGGCCTCGATCTCCACCCGCCGGGCGCGCCGCAGGGTCACCGCAGGGTGCCCGGTATGGCTGCCCCGGTAGACGCGGGGGAAGGTGCGCAGGAACTCGCCCTTGGGCACCGCCCCGAGCACGAGCACGTCGAGCAGGCCGTCGTCGGGCCGGGCGTCCGGGCACACCCGCATCCCGGCGCCGTACGACCGGGTGTTGGCCACCGCCACCAGCATCGCCTCGCGCTCGACCGCCTCCCCGTCGAGGGTGATCCGGAACGGGATCGGCGTGAACGACCGCAACTCGCGCACAAGCGCGACCAGGTACTTCGCCATTCCGGGCGGCCTGGTCATGGCGTTGGCCCGCTCGTTGACGCGGGAGTCGAACCCGCAGGCGAGGACTCCCGCGAACCATTCGCCCGTGCCCAGCCTGGCCGCGTCGACCGCCCGGCAGCCGCCCGCGGTCACGATGTCCGCGGCGGCGAGCGGATCCTTGCGTGGGATGCCGAGAGCGTCGGCGATGTCGTTGCCGGTCCCGGCTGGCACGATCCCGAGCGGCACGGCCGTCCCGGCCACCGCCTGCACGGCCAGGTGGACCAGACCGTCGCCGCCGAAGGCGACGAGCGCGGCCGGCCCGGCGGCGACGGCCTCGCGGGCCCGGCCCAGGGCGTCGGTCGCCGAGGTCCCGACGATCACCGAGACCGGGCGGCCGCCCGTCCGCAGCCGTCGCAGCACCGGGTCGAGCAGGCGCAGCGTACGGCCACCGCGGGCGGCGGGGTTAACCAGGACGACGATCTCATCGGCCATAGGCGGAACCTACCGCCGCCCACCGGGCGGCACCAGAGGGATCTTCTGTCAGTCCCTCACGTCGATCGAGTCCGCCGTCGCCCTCGGCGGCGGACGGCCCGTCGAGCTCCTCCGCGATCGCCCGTGCGTGCGCCGCGTCGGCGGCGTCGCGCTTCTTGTCGTGGAAGTACATGAACGCCTCCGCGACGAAGAACAGCGCGACCATCGGGAGTGCCAGCGCCAGCATGGTGACGGGGTCCTGGCTCGGCGTCGCGACGGCCGCGAAGACGAACATCAGGAACACGACCATGCGGGTGTGCTTGGACACCGTCTTGAACCGCAGCACCCCGATGACGTTGAGGAACACCAGCAGCAACGGCATCAGGAAGGAGACGCCGAAGATGATCAGCATCGCGAGCGCGAAGCTGAGGTACTCGTTGATGCTCACCAGCGTCAGCGTGCCCTCGGGAGCGAAGCTGAGCAGCAGCGACAGGCCCTTGTCCATCGTGACGTAGGCGAGGGCCGAGCCGGCGGTGAACAGCGGGACGGAGAGCCCGAGGAACGCCATGGTGTAGCGGCGCTCGTTCTGGTACAGGCCCGGGGTCACGAACGCCCAGATCTGGTAGATCCAGAACACGGCCGAGACCACCACGCCGAAGATCACGGCGACCTTGAGGTTCACGAAGAACGAGTCGAAGACCCCGTTCACCACCAGCAGGCACTGGTCCTTGTCGAACTGGTGGGCCTGGGGCAGCCGGCAGTAGGGCTGCTTCAGGAAGTTCCAGATGGGTTCGAAGTAGATGAACCCGACGGCGGTCCCGACGACCACCGCCAGGATGGCCTTGATCAGCCGATTGCGCAGCTCGCGGATGTGCTCCATGAGCGTCATCCGCCCGTCGTCCGCCGTGGCGGGAGTCGACCGTTTCAACAGGGCCATCTAGCTCGTCCTGGGGTCAGTGGGGGTGCGGCGCCTAGTTGGAGCGCTGCTCGTTCTGCGAGCTCACCGGCTGCTGGCTCTCCCGCAGCTTCCGGTTCTCCTCCTCCAGCAGACGCAGCCGCTCCTCGACGGACGGGGTGGCCGGCGGGATCTGCGCCGCCGGCGGAGCGACGGGCTCGGCCTGCGCCTTGACCGTCTGCCGCTCCTCGTCCTCCTCGCTCATCTTGCTGGTTTCCTTCTTGAACATGCGCAGCGACTGCCCAAGAGCCCTCGCGGTGTCCGGGAGCTTCTTGGCGCCGAAGAGAAGGATCAGAACCAGGAGGATCAGAATCCATTCCATGGGTCCGAGGTTGGGCATGTCGTGTCCTTACCGCGAGGGCCGTGGGTACTACTCCCCGATCGTACGCGCACCACGCGCCAAAGTTCACCTGTCCTCGGGCTTCAAAATCACATCAATCGTACGCAAAGTCCCCTATTCGGGCACTCCGAGCCGCCCCTTGGCCCGCTTGACCTCGGCGTGCAGGTCGCGCGCCGCGGCCAGCACGCGGGCGCCGGCCACGCGAGGACGGCGAGCCCGGCCACGGCCACCGCGGACAGGGCGAAGAGCAAAGTCATGTCACTTTCCCAGGTCACACGGTTTCGTAGTTGGCCAGCGCCTGCTTGGCGGTGGCCGTCACCCGCTCGGCGAGGGACGCCGGGGACAGCACCCGGCCGCTGTCGCCCAGCCGGAGCGCGAGCCGTACCAGCCAGGACTGGTCGCGGGCCCGCAGGGAGACGCGCAGACGGCCCTCACCGAGCTCGGCGACCTCCTCGCAGGGGTAGTACTCCGCCACCCAGCGGCCCGCCGGGGTCAGCTCCAGCTCCACCAGCTCGTCGCTGTCCGACGGCCGGAACACGCCCTTGGCGACGTCCATCGGCTCGGCCTCGGCCGGCGGATCGGCCGGCACGTCGAGGACCTCGACCTCGATGATCCGGTCGAGGCGGAACATGCGCATCGCCTCGGCGCGGTAGCACCAGCCCTCCAGGTAGTGCCGCCCGTCCACGAGCACGACCCGCAGCGGATCGACCTCCCTGGGGGTGATCTCGTCGCGCCCCGGCACGTAGTAGCGCAGCGACAGCCTGCGGCCCCTGCGGGCGGCGTCGGTGATCACGGCGTGGGCGTCCGGGGCCGCGCCGATCTCCACCTGGACCTGGCTGCTCACCGTGGCCGCGCCCTCGCCTGCCGCCTGCTCCAGCTTGGCGATGACCCGTCCGAGCACGTCGCGGCCCTGGAACTCGGGCAGTTCGTCGAGCATGCGCAGCGCGACGAGCAGCGCGCTCGCCTCGTCCACGCCGAGCTTGAGCGGCCGGGCGATCGCCTCGGCGTTGTCGATGAGGATCTCGCCGCCGTCCCACGAGACGTCGATCAGGTCGCCGGGCGTGTGCCCGGGCAGGCCGCACATCCAGACGAGCTGGAGGTCGTCGATGAGCTGCTTTTCCGACAGGCCGAACAGTCGCGCCACCTCGGGCACCTGCGCGCCCGGATGCGACATCAGGTACGGCACGAGCGCCAGCAGCCGCGGCAGCCGGTCCGAACTCACTGCAACGCCCCCTTCAGACGGCGGATCACGGCCTCGCGCGCGTCCGGCGGGTCAAGCACGACGGCGTCCTGGCCGAGGCTGGCCAGCCACCCGGCCAGCCGTTCCGCGTCGGCGAAGGTCACCTCGGCCTCGTCCCACTCCCCCGGCCCGGTACGCACGGCCTGGGCGGCGTGCCGCAGGCCGAGGCACGTGCCCTTGCGCACGCGCACCAGGGCGACCCGCTCGTTCGGCAGCTCCTGGTAGCCCACCATGGCGCGCAGGTCCAGCCCCTCAGGCACGGTGAAGGCCCCCGGCCGCCCGAGCGTGGACACGGCCCCGGTGATCCGGCTCAGCCGGAAGACCCGGGCGGCGCCGCGGTCGCGGTCGTGCCCGACCAGGTACCACCGGCCGCGCCTGCTGACGACCCCCCACGGCTCGACCGTCCGCCGCAGCACCGACTCGCTGCCGGCCGACCGGTAGTCGAAGGCGACCGCGCGCCGGTCCCGCACGGCCTCCCACAGCGCGGGGAAGGCGGGGTCTCGGGTGTCCACCCGCAGCTCCAGCGGGCTCTCCGTGAGGTCGGCGTGCACGCCGCCCGCGGTCAGCTTCAGCACCGCCCCGCTGGCCGCCTCGGCGAGGCTCGCCCGCTGCCACACCTGCGCGGCCAGGCCGATGACGGCGGCCTCGTCGGGTTCCAGGGTGATCTCGGGCAGCTCGTACGCCTCGCGCACGATCCGGTAGCCGGGGTCGTCCTCCCAGGGGTCCTTGTGGACCTCGATGGGGATGCCGATCTCGCGCAGCTCGTTCTTGTCGCGCTCGAACATGCGCTGGAAGGCCTCGTCGTTGTCCGGGTCGTACCCGGGGACGGCCTGCCGGATCTGCTCCGCGCTCAACGGCCGCCGCGTCGCGAGCAGGCAGATCACCAGATTGAGCAGCCGCTCGGTCTTCCGCCGCGACATCGGGCCTCCCTTCCAGTGGAGAACGCTACCCTTTTCGGCGTGATCAGATGGCGCAAGGGCGAAGTGGTGCGGGTCCGGCGCGAGTGGCCGGGAGCGGTGGAACTCGACGTCGCCGTCGCCGAGGGCGAGTGCCGGGCGCTCGCCTATCCCCCGCTGGTGGGACGCCCTGAAGTGGGCGACACCGTGCTGCTCAACACGACCGCCCTCGCCATGGGTCTCGGTACGGGAGGGTACGCCATGGTGGTGGCCGTCCCGGACCGTTTACCGCAAGATCCTTCCGGCCCCGGTCACCTGGTGAAAGCACGCTACACCCCGTTGCAGGCCACCGTGCTCGGCGCGGACGAGCAGGAGTCCCCGCACCACGAGGCGCTGCGGGAGGCCGACTCGGTCGACGGCATGCCCGTGGTGGTCGCCGACCTGCACTCCGCCCTGCCCGCGATCCTGTGCGGTCTGTACGCGGACTCTCCGGGGATCAGGGTGGCGTACGTGATGCAGGACGGCGGGGCGCTGCCGGCCTGGTTCTCGATGTCGTGCGCGGCGCTGCGCGAGCGCGACTGGCTGTGCGGGGTGGTGACGACCGGCCAGTCCTTCGGCGGGGACGTCGAGGCGGTGACGCTGCACACCGGCCTGCTGGCCGCCCGCCACGTGCTCGGCGCCGACGTCGCCGTGGTCACGCAGGGGCCGGGCAACCTCGGCACCGGCACCCGCTGGGGATTTTCGGGCGTCGCCGCGGGCGAGGCGGTGAACGCCGCCGCCGTGCTGGCCGGGCGGCCCGTGGCCGCGCTGCGGGTCAGCGAGGGCGACCGCCGCGAACGGCACGTCGGGGTGTCGCACCACTCGCTCACGGCGTACGGCCGGGTCGCGCTGGCCCCGGCCCAGGTCGTCGTGCCGGACCTGCCCGGCGCGTTCGGGGCGACGGTGCGCGAGCAGGCCGCGGCCCTGGCCACGCGCCACGAGATCGTGACCGTACCGGTGGAGGGCCTGCACGAGGCGCTCAAGGCGTCGCCCGTGCGGCTGTCCACCATGGGCCGCGGCCTGGAGGAGGACCTGGCCTACTTCGTGACCTCCGCCGCCGCCGGGAGGCACGCGGCGTCACTGCTGTCGTAGAAATCCTTGAACGTGAACGCCTCCGGGCCCGGCCCCTGGGTCCGGAGGAGGTCCAGGCGCGCCATGGCCTCGTCGAGCGGCGGCAGGTGGCCCTCGGGCACCCACCACATCACCGTGTACGGCTCGGCCATCCGGTGGAACCACTCCCGGCGGCGCCGCATCACCTCGAGATGTGCGCTGCGGTAGATGAAGTTCCACAACGTCTCGCGGGACTCCCAGACGGAGAGGTTCACGACCAGCATCGGTCCGTAGTCGTGCTGGATCAGGTCCGTGGGCTCATCGCCCTCCTTCATGCGCCAGACGAAGCCGGGCGCGGCGTCCGACACCTGGTAGATCGGCCCCAGAGCGGCGAGGAAGTCCGCCAGCGCGGGGGAGTCGAGGGGTTCCCGGAGATGGGCGACGTTGAGCTGGGCGAGATGCATGCCGCGATTCTATGTCAATCTACGTTGTTTTTAGAAGGCTGGAAGGCCACACAGCACTCCTCCGGTCTCGGGTCGAGCGTCGCGACGACCCCCGTCTCCCCCAGACCGGCGAGCAGTCCCTCGCACAGCGCGAGGTTCATCGAGCACACGAGCAGCGGATGACTGTCGGCCAGCACATGGAAGGGACAGTTGCGCAGCCGCACCCGCCCGTCCTCCTCGTACGGCTCGTAGCCGCGCGCACGCAGCACCTCCATGAGGTCGCCGGACGCGGCGTCGGCGGCGGCCAGGCGCCTCCCCCGCCCGCCGCGCGGCCTCCTCGGCCTTCTCCTCGCCGCCCAGCAGGTCGACGGTCTCCGCCAGCACGAGTGCGAGCGTGCGGTAGTCGCGGGGCGGCAGGCTCACGGCCCGCTCCTCACGCACCCGCCGGTAGACCTTCGCCGGGCGGCCGCCGCCGGGGCCGGCCCTGCCGCTCAGCCGCCGAAAGCCCGCCTCCAGCAGGCCCGCCTCCACCAGCTTGTCCAGATGGTGGGCCGCCAGCGTGCGCTGGACGCCGGTCGCCTCGGCCGCCTCGTTGCGGCCCACGTCCCGCCCCTGCTCGGCCACGAACCGGTACAGCGCCCGCCGTACGGGATCGCCGAGAACGCTGATCGACTCCAGGTCGTCGCTCGTCACAGCCGGAGTCTAGGCGGGGTGGCAGGGAGGCCGTTGACAGCGCCGGGGACTGCTGCTTTCATTAGGAAACCTTACTAACTAAACCCCCCTCACGGAGGGCTCACCCCCGCCCGCGCCCCCTTCCCGCCACGACGCACGGCCGCGGGCGGAGAACGGAGCGACGCACGTGAAAGACCCGCTGATCAGGCGCACTCCCCGGCGCGCTGCTCTGCTGCTCGTGGCCGCCGCCGCGGCCGTACTCCCCGCGAACGCGGCGGGAGCCGTCACCGGCGGCCCGGCCTCTCCGGCCTCCTCCGCCCGGGAGGCCGTGAAGGTCACCGTCAAGGCGCCGGTCGACCTCACGGACCCGAAGAAGAAGGAGATCGCGATGGAGCTCGTCTCCAGCGCGGAGAACTCCTCACTCGACTGGAAGGCCCAGTACAAGTACATCGAGGACATCGACGACGGGCGCGGCTACACCGCCGGGATCATCGGCTTCTGCTCCGGCACCGGCGACATGCTCGACCTGGTCGAGCTCTACACGACCCGCAAGCCCGGCAACGTGCTGGCCAAGTATCTGCCCGCGCTGCGGAAGGTCAACGGCACCGACTCGCACAAGGGGCTCGACCCGGACTTCCCCAAGGACTGGCGCACCGCCGCCGCCGATCCCGTCTTCCAGCAGGCGCAGAACGACGAGCGCGACCGGGTCTACTTCAACCCCGCCGTGGCCCAGGCCAAGGCCGACGGCCTGCGCGCGCTCGGGCAGTTCGTCTACTACGACGCCATCGTGATGCACGGCCCCGGCACCGACCCGGTCAGCTTCGGCGGCATCCGCAAGACGGCCATGAAGAAGGCGAAGACCCCGGCGCAGGGCGGCGACGAGGTCGCCTACCTCAACGCGTTCCTCGACGCCCGCAAGGCGGCGATGAAGACCGAGGAGGCGCACAGCGACACCAGCCGGGTCGACACCGCCCAGCGGGTGTTCCTCAAGAACGGCAACCTCGACCTCGACCCGCCGCTGCGCTGGAAGGTCTACGGCGACAGCTACCAGATTCTCGGCTGACGCCCGTACGGCAGGGCCCCTCCCACCGGACGGTGAGAGGGGCCCTGCTTGCCGCGGGTGTCAGGCCGCGCCGAGGACGTCCACGACGAAGACGAGCGTGTCGGTGCCCTTGATGCCGCCCTGGGCGTTGCCCTCCTTGCCGTAGCCGAGGTCCGGCGGGATCGAGATGAGCACGCGGCTGCCGACCGGGACGCCGGTCAGGCCCTGCGCCCAGCCCTTGACGACCTGGTTGAGCGCGAACGTGGCGGGCTGGCCGCGCTCCCAGCTGGAGTCGAACTGCTTGTCGGTGCCCCAGATCTTGCCGACGTAGTGGGCGAGGACTGTCTGGTCGGCCTTCACCTCCGGGCCGTTCCCCTTGATCACGGTCTTGACGACCAGCTTCTTGGGCGCCTTCTCACTGGTCTTGGTGGTCAGCGTCGGGGCCTTGTCGCCGCCGGCGTTCTCGACCTTCACGCCGGTGACGCCGGGGTCGACGGCGGTGCCCTGGACGGACTTCAGCGCCGCCGACAGCACGTCGATGACCAGCACCTGCGACGTGGTGTTGAAGTCCTGGCCCTGCTGCTTGGCCTGGTCGAGCTGCTCCGCGCTCAGGTTGTCCTTGGCGACCACGGCCATCACCCGGCCGCCCGGCTTGGCGCCGACGAGCGCCTCGTGCAGCGCCTTGGGCAGCTGCGGGCTGACCGAGACGAACTCCGACTTGCCCTGGTCGTAGTCGGAGCCGGCCGCCTTGTTCTCCTTGCCGTCCCAGTTGTAGACGGTGACGTTGGCGGTGAGGACGTCGCCGTCCTTGGCCGGGGTGCCCTGACCCTCGATGACCTTGATGGAGGCGGACGTGAGCGAGGGCTTGCCCGCCGGGAAGGTCACGGTGGGCTTCTTGCCGGCCTCTCCCGTCACCTTGATGGCCGAGGCGGCGGCCTGGCCACTGGAGGTGGGGCTCGCGCTGGACGCGCTCTTCTGCGCGGTTCCGCAGGCGGCGGCGAGCAACAGGGGTAGGACGGCGACGAGTGCCGTACGACGGCGCATATGGGAATCCTCAAACAGACAGCGGGTCCGGGCCAGGCTACCCGAACCCGCCGTCAGAGCGGTGTAAGAGATCACATGCCCGCGATGAGCTTGTCGACCCTCTCGTCCACGCTGCGGAACGGATCCTTGCACAGCACCGTCCGCTGGGCCTGGTCGTTGAGCTTCAGGTGCACCCAGTCGACGGTGAAGTCGCGCCGCTTCTCCTGGGCCTTGCGGATGAACTCGCCGCGCAGCTTGGCCCGTGTGGTCTGCGGCGGAACCGACTTGGCCTCGAAGATGCGGACGTCGTCGGCCACCCTCTCGACGGCCCCCCGCTTCTGCAGGAGATAGAACAGCCCGCGCTTGCGGTGGACGTCGTGGTAGGCCAGATCGAGCTGCGCGACGCGCGGCGACGACAGCGGCAGGTCGTACTTCTGTCTGTAACGTTCAATCATCTGGTACTTGGTGACCCAGTCGATCTCCCGCGAGACGAGGTCGAGGTCGCCGGTCTCGACCGCCCGCAGCGTGCGCTCCCACAGCTCCAGCACCCGCTTGGCAGTGGCGTCCCCGCCGCGCCGGTCGACGAAGTCCTGCGCCTTGGTCAGGTACTCCTGCTGGATCTCCAGCGACGAGGCCTCGCGGCCGTTGGCCAGGCGCACTCTGCGCCGGCCCGTCATGTCGTGGGACACCTCCCGGATCGCCCTGATGGGGTTCTCCAGGGACAGGTCGCGCATCACCACGCCCGCCTCGATCATGCGCAGCACCAGGTCGGTGGCGCCGACCTTGAGCAGCATCGTGGTCTCGCTCATGTTCGAGTCGCCCACGATGACGTGCAGCCGACGGAACCGCTCGGCGTCCGCGTGCGGCTCGTCACGGGTGTTGATGATCGGCCGGGACCGGGTGGTCGCCGAGGAGACGCCCTCCCAGATGTGCTCGGCCCGCTGGGAGACGCAGTAGACCGCTCCGCGCGGCGTCTGCAGCACCTTGCCCGCGCCGCAGATGATCTGGCGCGTCACCAGATAAGGGATCAGGACGTCGGCCAGCCGCCCGAACTCCCCGTGCCGGCCCACGAGGTAGTTCTCGTGGCAGCCGTAGGAGTTGCCGGCCGAGTCGGTGTTGTTCTTGAACAGGTAGATGTCTCCTGCGATGCCCTCCTCGCGGAGCCGCTTCTCGGCGTCCACGAGGAGGCCCTCCAGGATCCGCTCCCCCGCCTTGTCGTGGGTGACCAGCTCCACGACGTTGTCGCACTCAGGGGTGGCGTACTCGGGATGGCTGCCCACGTCCAGGTAGAGACGTGCGCCGTTACGCAGGAAGACGTTGCTCGATCGGCCCCAGGACACCACTCGCCGGAACAGGTACCGCGCCACCTCGTCCGGCGACAGCCTCCGCTGCCCGCGGAACGTGCAGGTGACGCCGTACTCGTTCTCCAGCCCGAATATGCGTCGATCCATCACCTCACACTATTCCCATAAACCGGCGGCCGAACAGTGATCAGGCGGGGGAATGACGAGAAGGAGCGGTCAGGCGGCGTAAATCTCCGTCACCTTGACGATCTGCCCGCCCCGGACGGTGATGAGCGCCCGCAGGTCGCCCGCGTCGGCCCGCAGGATCAGCTTGTCACGAGAGCAGCGCTGGGTGCCGAGGTACTGGCTGTCGATGGTCTGGTCCTTGCCGTCGCAGCCGAGCGCGCTGAGGAACACCACGTTCTTCGCGATGGGCGCGGCGAAGGCCATCCCGTCGCCCTCCGGCGGCCCCTCGAAGTGGCCGCTGGTGCTGCCGCCGTACTCCTTGACGAACTTGACGGGCCGATACTCCGCCACGTTCTCGTCGTGCATGGCGACAAGCTGGCCGCGTACGACACCGTCCCTGCTGGGGCTGAGCCCCTTGGTGAAGTCGTGCCCGGGGTCCGACTGGAGGGTCCCGCCGAAGGGGGCCGGCGCCTTGTCCGTGATCGGCGGCCCGGCCTTGCCCGGCTTCGGCGTCGGCGCGGTCGTGGCCGAACCGGTGGGCGTGTCCACCGTCGGGGTGCCGGAGGCCGCCGGGTCGGCGGACGGCTCCGCGGGCGACGCCGGAGCCGTCACCGTCACGGTGGCGGTCACGGTGGGCGAGGCCGAGGTGCCGGAGGCTCCGGAGCACGCGCTCAGCGACAGGAGGGCGACGGCCGCGGCCGGAACGCCCGCGCGCCGCAAGAGATCAAGAGTCGTCATAACCGGATGAGAGTAGCGAAATCGGAGTTGGGCTGAGCCGAAACGCCCGAGCGGGCCCATGAGACGGCGGCGCCGCGCCCCCGACGAGGGCGCGCGCCGCGGCCGTACGGACGAAGGGACGGGGCTACTCGCCGGAGCCCGTGTCGATGTCGCCCTCGGGGCGATCGGCGGGGTGCCGCCGGGAGCCTGCCCGGCCTGGTCCTGTTCGGCCTGTGCCTGCTCCACCGGGGCCTGCTCGGCGGCGGGCTGCTGCGCGCCCTCCTGGCCCTCCTTGGCGGCCTCCAGGAGCTTCTCCAGGCGGGGGCCGGTCAGGCGCAGGAACTTGCGGTGCTCCCTGCCCCGGTCGAGGACGGCGACCTCGATCTGGGTCACCGGGGGACGCTCCCCTCCCGGCTCGGTCAGGGCGGCCAGCGCGGCGTCGAGGGCCTGCGGCAGCGGCAGTCCCTCGCTGTAGCGCTCCTTCAGGCGTCCTCCGACGGCGTCGGCCTGGCCGCCGATCACGGCCATGCCCTGCTCGTCGAAGACGGAGCCGTCGAAGGTGATCCGGTAGATCTGGTCGTCCTCGGGGGCGTCGCCGACCTCCGCGACGACGATCTCCACCTCGAACGACTTGATCGACTCGGTGAAGATCATGCCGAGGTGCTGGGCGTACAGGTTCGCCAGACCGCGGCCGGTGACGTCACTGCGGTTGAACGTGTAGCCGTTGATGTCCGCGTAGCGGATGCCGGCCAGGCGGAGCGACTCGAACTCGTTGTAGCGCCCCACCGCGGCGAAGCCGATGCGGTCGTAGATCTCACTGATCTTGTGCAGCGCCTTGGACGGGTTGGGCGCCACGAACAGGATGCCGTCGGCGTACTGCATCACGACCACGCTGCGACCGCGAGCGATGCCCTTGCGGGCATACTCCGCCCTGTCCCGCATGATCTGCTCGGGCGAGGCATATCCTCCGAAGGGGATGGACACCGGGGGTGATCCTCTCTTGGGTTAGCGCAGCGGCGCGGTCGGACCTTCGGGGGCGGTCATCCGCCTCTCCAGCATGGACTCCACGAACTCCGCGATCTCGTCGTCCGGGAGGCGGCGGAAGCCGTCGGCGGTGATGACGGCCACGACCGGCCAGATCTTCCGCATCACGTCGGGGCCGCCGGTCGCCGAGTCGTCGTCGGCGGCGTCGTACAGGGCGTGCAGGCAGGCCAGGACGGTGTCCTGCGGGCTGGAGTTCTCCCGGTAGAGCTTCTTGAGCGAGCCCCGGGCGAAGATCGAACCCGAGCCGATCGAGTGGAACTCCTTCTGCTCGTACGGCCCGCCGCCCACGTCGTAGCTGAAGATCCGCCCGGTGTCGCGGGTCGGGTCGTAGGCCGCGAAGAGCGGCACGACCACGAGGCCCTGCATGGCCATGGGCAGGTTGCCGCGGATCATGGTGGCCAGGCGGTGCGCCTTGCCCTCGGTCGACAGCGAGCGACCTTCGGTCTTCTCGTAGTGCTCCAGCTCGACCCGGTAGAGCCGGGCCAGCTCCAGGCCGGTGCTCGCGGTGCCCGCGATGCCCATGCAGGAGTAGTCGTCGGTGCGGAACACCTTCTCGATGTCCCGCTGCGAGATGATGTTCCCGGAGGTCGCACGCCTGTCGCCCGCCATCACCACGCCGCCGGCGCAGGTCGCCGCGACGATGGTGGTCGCGTGCGGGATCTCGTCTCCCACCGGCGCCGCCAGCGACTCGTTGCGGGCGGGCAGCAGGTTCGGCGCGTGCACGCCTAGGAACTCCGAGAACGACGACGATCCCGTATATGTGAAGAGGCTGTTCATCCAGGCTGGCTGAGATGCCACGCGACTCCCTCCAAGCGTGCGTTGTTACGCCCGACCATACTCAGGTCTCAGCACTGGTTGCACTCTTCCCGATCAGCTCAGCGCGAACCAGACATCCCGCAAGAGGCCGGGCGTGCGTCCCTTACTCGTTCACCAAACCGTTTCTTTACGTGTTGGTAATCGCGTGCGAGGGTCGATTTGTCCGTACGTCAGGACTTACGGGGAGGTCGATCATGAGACCTGCGCTCGCGGTGGCGGCGGTGGCCCTGCTGGCTCTGGGCGCGTGCGGCACCGGCGGCTCCGGCGATTCCGCAGACGGGGACGTCACCCTGACCATCACGGCCAACGCGATCTCCGGCGGCAAGAACGCCGAGACCGCCGACTGGACGGCCACGTGGGTCATCCCCCGGTTCGAGGCCGCGCAGAAGGCCAAGGGCCGTGACGTCCGCGTGGTGTTCCAGCCGAGCGGCGTGGACGACGAGCAGTACAAGACCAAGGTCGCCCTCGACCTCAAGTCGCGGGCGGGCGCCGACGTCATCGACCTCGACGGCATCTGGGTGGGCGAGTTCGCCCAGGCCGGGTACATCAAGCCGCTCGCCGAGGTCGCCGGTCCCGAGGCGGACTCCTGGGAGGGCTGGAGCCAGATCCCGCAGGCCGTGCAGGGCCTCGGCACGTTCGAGGGCAGGAGGTACGGCCTGCCCCAGGGCACCGACGGGCGGGTGCTGTTCTACAACAAGACCCTGTTCCGCAAGGCCGGCCTGCCGGACCGCTGGCAGCCGCGGAGCTGGCAGGAGATCCTCGACGCCGGCGCGGCGCTCAGGAGGGCCGGGGTGCCGGTCCCGATCCAGATCGACGCCGGCACCGCCATGGGCGAGGCGACCAGCATGCAGGGCGCGCTGCCGCTGCTGGCGGGCGCGGGGGCGCAGATCTACGCCGACGGCAAGTGGACCGGCGCCTCCCGTGCGCTCAGGGACGTGCTGGACTTCTACCGGCAGGTCTACTCCGGCGGCCTCGGCGACCCCAGGCTCCAGCAGGAGGCGCGGGGACGGGACAAGTCGTTCGCCCAGTTCGCCGAGGGCAGGATCGGGATCCTGGCGGAGGGCGACTACTTCTGGCGGTCGGTGATCGAGCCGAAGGCCGGGGTCGCCCCGATGAAGGACCGCGACTCCGTCGTCGGATACGCCCTGATCCCCGCCCAGCGCCCCGGCGCGGGCATCCGGGGCCAGGACTTCGTCAGCATGTCCGGCGGCGCCGTACGCGTGCTCAACCCCAACTCCAAGAACCCGAAGCTGGCCTGGGAGCTGCTGTCGTTCATGCACTCGGCCGAGGCCACCACGTCGCAGCTCGCCGGGGCCGCCAGGATCACCGCGCGTAAGGACGTGAACGACACGGTGCTGGGGGCCGACCCGATGCTGAAGTTCGTCTCCGACGAGGTCCTGCCCCTCACGGCGTACCGGCCGCCGCTGGCCGTCTACCCGCAGGTGTCGGTCGCCCTGCAGGAGGCCACGGCCGCGGTCGTGTCGGGCACGAGCGTGGACGAGGCGGCCGCCGCCTACCAGCGCAAGGTCGAGTCCCTCGTCGGCGGACCCGCCCATGTCTCGTCCTGATCCGGGGACGCTGAGCGCGCCTCGCGCGCTGACGTTCGTGGTGCCGGCGCTGGTGCTGATCGGGGTGTTCCTGGTCTTCCCCGCGCTGTGGACCGTCTACCTGGGCCTCACGGACTACCGTCTGACGGGCCTGGCGGCGGCCGATCCCCGGGTGGTCGGGGCGGCCAACTACGCCGAGGCGCTGGGCGACGAGCGGTTCCGCACGTCGCTGTGGCTCACCGTGCAGTTCGTGCTCGGCTCGGCCGTGCTCGGGCAGGCGGTGCTCGGGTTCGCGATCGCGTGGGCGCTGCGCGACCGGCGGGGGCCGCTGAAGAGCGTCACCGAGGGGCTGGTGCTGCTCGCGTGGATCCTGCCGTCGTCGGTCGTCGCGTTCCTGTGGATCGCGCTGCTCGACCGCGACGGCGGGACGCTGAACGCGATCCTGCACACGCCCGGCTTCGCCTGGCTGCTCGACCACCCCATGGCGTCGATCATCGTGTTCAACGTCTGGCGGGGCACGGCGTTCTCGATGATGCTGTACGGCGCGGCGCTGGAGAACGTGCCGCCGTCGCATCTGGAGACCGCCCGGCTCGCCGGCGCCTCGACGCTCCAGCAGCTCAGGGACGTGGTCCTCCCGCACATCAAGGGGCACGTGCTGACGAACCTGCTGCTGATCACGCTGTGGACGTTCAACGACTTCACGGCCTTCCAGCTCACCGCCGGAGGCCCCGACGGGCGGTCGGAGATCCTGCCCGTCTACATCTACAACGTCGCGATGAGCGGCGGCAGGCTCGGTTTCGGCGCGGCGGTCTCCTTCCTCGTCCTCGTGGTGAACCTGGTCCTGGCGTTCGCCTACCTGCGCCTTCTGCGGTCGAGGGGGGAGGTGAGGCCGTCATGACGCCGGTGCGTCACGTGC
This sequence comes from Microbispora sp. GKU 823, assembly GCF_002027145.1. Classification (NCBI taxonomy): domain Bacteria; kingdom Bacillati; phylum Actinomycetota; class Actinomycetes; order Streptosporangiales; family Streptosporangiaceae; genus Microbispora; species Microbispora sp. GKU 823. The sequence continues at coordinate 37,932 of NZ_MWJN01000026.1, forward strand.
TGGGGACCCTCGGGCGGGCCACCTTCCTGGCCCTGGTGCTGGGGTTCTTCGCGCTGCCGCTGCTGTGGCTGGCCTCGGCGCCGTTCGACGCGCATCCGTCGATCACGGCATCGGTGCCGGACTTCACGCTGGCGAACTTCCGGGCGCTGCTGGACAACCCGTACGCGCTGGGCTCGCTGCGCAACTCGCTGATCCAGGCGTGCGGCAGCGCGGCCCTGGTCGTGACGCTGGCCGCGCTGGCGGCGTACGCGCTGTCGCGGGCGCGGGTGCCCGGCCGCGACGCGCTGCTGTACGTGCTGCTGCTCCTGTCGTCGGTGGTGACGGGGACGGCGGCGATGGTGCCGCTGTTCGAGCTGGCGACCCGGCTGAACCTGATCGACACCCACCTCGGCGTCGTGCTCACCCTGTCGGGCGGCCTGCTGCCCGCCGCGATCTTCATCCTGAAGGACTTCATGGACGCCACGCCCACGTCCTATGAAGAGTCGGCGCGGGTCTTCGGCGCGTCGCCGGGACAAGTGCTGCGGCACGTCGTGATCCCGCTGGTGCGGCCCGGTCTGGCGACGATCGCGGTGTGGGCGGTCGCCAACGTCTGGGGCAGCTTCCTGCAGCCGTTCATCCTGCTGCGCGACCCGGACAAGGCCCCGGGCGCGGTCATCCTCTACACGCTCTACACCGAGGGCGGCGCGCCGCGCCTCGACGTGATCTCGGCGTTCTCGCTGCTCTACTCGCTGCCGGTAGTGGTGATGTACGTGTTCGTCAGCCGGAGGTACGGCTTCCGCTTCCACGGGGGGATCAAGCGGTGATCGCGTTGCGCGGCCTGACCAAGGAGTTCCCCGGCGGGGTGCGGGCGATCGACTCGCTCGACCTGGAGATCGGCGACGGCGAGTTCTTCGCGCTGCTCGGCCCGTCGGGCTGCGGCAAGACGACGCTGCTGAGGACGATCGCCGGACTGGAGACCCCCACCTCGGGGCGGATCGAGATCGGGGGCGTGGACGTGACCGGGACGCCTCCGGGACGGCGGGACGTCGCGATGGTCTTCCAGGACTACGCGTTGTTCCCGCACATGGACGTGACCGCCAACATCGCCTATCCGCTGCGGATCAGAAAGGTCCCCCGGGCCGAGCGCGAGGCGAAGGCCGCCGAGACCGCGTCCCGGCTCAGCCTGTCGGAGCTGCTGGACCGCAGGCCCGGTCAGTTGTCCGGCGGGCAGCAGCAGCGGGTGGCGCTCGCCCGCGCGGTCGCCTGCCGTCCGAAGGCGTTCCTGTTCGACGAGCCGCTGTCGAACCTGGACGCGCGGCTGCGCCTGGAGGCCCGCACGTTCCTCAAGCGCCTGCAGCGCGAGCTGGCGGTGACCACGGTCTTCGTCACGCACGACCAGAGCGAGGCGCTCGCGCTGGCCGACCGCATCGCGGTCATGTCGGCCGGGCGGATCACGCAGCTCGGCACGCCGTCCGAGGTGTTCCGCCGCCCGGCCACCACGTTCGTGGCCTCCTTCATCGGATCCACGCCGATGAACCTGCTGCCGGGCGTCGCCGGGGACGGCGTGCTGCGGGTGGCCGGGGCCGAGTTCCCCCTGCCGGTCGGCACGCCCGAGGGCGAGGTCCTGTACGGCCTGCGGCCCGAGTACGCCGACCTGACCACCCGGGAGCCCGGGGAGAAGGGGGCGTTCTGCGGGAAGGTGGCGGTGGTGGAGAACCTCGGCACGGCCCATCTCGTCACGCTGGAGTGCGCGGACCACCTGCTCCAGGTGGTGGTCCCCGAGGGCGCCGAGCCCCCGCCGGGGACGGCCGCCTGGGTGGTGCCCCGCCCGGGCCGGGCGCTGCTCTACCGCGACGACACCCTGGTGGGTGGCGCGTGACGACCAGGGCCGCGATCAGCGGGACGTGGACGCTGGACGACCGGCTGGCCGGGCCGGTGGCCGAGGTGCCGGTGGAGGTGCGGCCCGGCACGGCCGCCCTCACGGTGCGCCTGTCCTACGACCGGTCGGTCGGCGTGCTCGACCTCGGCTGCGCCGGGCCGGCCGGGTTCCGCGGCTGGTCGGGCGGCGCGCGCTCCGAATACACCATCACCCCCTCCTGGGCCACCCCCGGCTACCTGCCCGGGGAGATCGAGCCCGGGGTGTGGCGGGTGCTGGTCGGGCTGCACCGGGTGCCCCTCGGCGGCCTGCCGTACGAGATCAGGGTGATCAGGCACGTGCGGCCGCCCGTCCGGCCGCGCCGGCGCCGCACCCGCTTCTCCCGCGTGCCGGGGCCCGTCCCGCCCGAGCCCGCCGCCGTACGGCGCCGCCTGCCGTCGCCGCCGGGATACCGCTGGCTCGCCGGGGACCTGCACGCGCACACCGACCACTCGGACGGGACGCTGACCGTCTACGAACTGGCCTGCGTGGCGGCCGCGGCCGGGCTGGACTTCCTCGCGGTGACCGACCACAACACCGTCAGCCATCACGCGGAACTCGCGGCGGCCTCGGCGCTGGCCGGTCTCGTGCTCGTGCCGGGGCAGGAGGTGACCACCGACCTCGGGCACGCCGGCGCGCTCGGGGACGTCGGCTGGATCGACTTCCGGCGGCCCCCCGACGAGTGGGCGAAGGCCGTACGCGACCGGGGCGGGGTGCTGTCGGTCAACCATCCGGTGGCGGCCGACTGCGCCTGGCGGCACCCGATGACCGACCGGCCGCGGGTCGTCGAGCTGTGGCACTGGAGCTGGTGGGACCGCACCTGGGGCGCGCCGCTGGCCTGGTCACAGGCCTGGACGCGCGATTCGACCGGCGACCCGGCCGGCGACCTCGTGGTGGTGGGCGGCGGCGACTACCACCGGCCCGAGGAGGGTCACCTGCCCGGCGCGCCGACGACGTGGGTGCTCGCCGAGGGCGACGGCCGGGGCTCCGAGGCGGCCGGGGCGGTCGTACGGGCCGTGGCGGAGGGGCGGACGGCGGTGTCGGCCTCCCCCGGCGCCCCGCTGCTGCTGCGGCTGGAGGACGAGTTCCTCGCCGTGGACGCCGACGGGCTGGTGCTGTGGGGCCCGCAGACCCGGCGGGTGGTCCGGGGAGACCTCGCCCTCCTGCCGGCCCGGCCCGGGGTGCACCGGCTGGAGACGCCCGCCAACGAGGTGATGGCCGTCTGCACGTGACGGGGTTGTGCTCCGCCACCGACGGGGAGGTGCAGGGCAGGTCGCCGAGCGGAGGAGGGTGAGGACGTGGAGACGGTGAAGGTGGGGATCGCCGGGCTTGGCGTGGTCGCGCAGGTCGTCTACCTGCCCCTGCTGGCCCGGCGGCGCGACCTGTTCCGGGTCGCGGCCGTGTGCGACCTCGACCGCGGGCACGCGGAGACGGTCGGCCGGGAGGCGGGCGTCCCGGCGTACGACGACCCGCTGACGATGCTCGACAGGGGCGGGTTCGACGCGCTGATCGTGCTCACGCCGGGGTCCCACGGGCCGCTGGTGCGGGCCGCCCTCGAACGCGGCCTGTGGGTGCTGTGCGAGAAGCCCGTCGCCTACAGCCGGGCCGAGCTGAGCGGGTTCTCCGGCGAACGGCTGATGGCCGGCTACATGAAGCAGTACGACCCGGCCTCCCAGCGGCTCGTGGAGGCGCTGCACGAGGCCGGCGGGCCGGAGGTCGTCCGCCACCTGGACGCCACCGTGCTGCATCCCTCGGAGGAGTCGCAGCTGCTGTTCGCCCGGGCGCGGTCCGGGCGGCCCGCGCCCGAACGGGTGGCCCCCTACGCGGAGGCCGACGAGCGGGCCCTCACCGCCGCGCTCGGCACGTCGTCCGAGCGGCTGCGGCGGCTGTACGCGGAGGTGCTGCTGAGCAGCCTGTGCCACGAGCTGTCGCTGATGCGGCTGTTCACGGGGTCTCCCGACACGGTGGACCACGTGGCCGTGTGGCCGGCGGAGGCGTACCCGCCGTCCCTGGAGGTCAGCGGGACGCTCGGAGGCGAGTGCTCCGGCAGGTACGGCATCCGCTGGCACTACCTGCCGAGCTACCCGGCCTACCACGAGGTCATGACGCTGCACCACGAGCACGGCTCGCTGGAGCTGCGCTTCCCCTCCCCCTATCTGCTGAACGCGCCCACCCGGCTGACGGTCACCTGCCGGATCGGCACCACCGAGCGGACGGTCGTCAACGAGGACGTCGCCGAGGCGTTCGAACGCCAGCTTCGCGCCTTCCACCGCTTCGTCACCCAGGAAGAACCGCCGCTCACCGGACTCGACGGGGCCCTGGAGGATATCGTCACGGCGCAGCGGATCGTGCACCGGTACGCGCGATGGGCGGGCATCCCCATCGGCGGGGAGTGCGCCCAGGAGGTGACCGGCGCCCCGCGGGAGGCGACCGCCGGGGCCGACGTCAGCAGCTACGCCGAGGAGGGCGGGAGTGGAGCCAGCGGTCACGCCGAGGAGAGCCTCAGCAGATAGCGACAGGATCGTGGTGGTCCCGCACACGCACTGGGACCGCGAGTGGTATCTGCCGTTCCAGCGGTTCCGGGTCGGGCTGGTGCGGGTGCTCGACGAGGTCCTGGACGCCATGGCCGCCGACCCCGCCTACCGCTTCACGATGGACGGCCAGCTCGCGGCGATCGAGGACTACCTGGAGATCCGGCCCGCGCGGCGCGGCGACGTCGCCCGCTTCGTCGCCGAGGGACGGCTGGCCGTCGGGCCCTGGCTGATCCTCGCCGACGAGTTCCTGTGCTCGGGCGAGACCCTGCTGCGCAACCTGGAGTACGGCATGCGCGGCGCCGCCGCGCTCGGCGGCGCCATGCCCGTCGGTTACCTGCCCGACCAGTTCGGCCACTGCGCCCAGATGCCGCAGATGCTGTCGCTGGCGGGGCTACGCGTGGCGTGCCTGTGGCGCGGCGTGCCCGCGCACGTGGACCGCGACGCCTTCGACTGGACCGGCGCAGACGGCACCACGATCAGGACCATCTACCTGCCCGGCGGGTACGGCAACGCCTTCGGCCTGTTCACCGGCCCGGCCGAGGGCATGCCCGACCGCGCGACGGCCTTCGTCTCCACGGCGGAGGGCTGGGCGACGGGCAGGACGCTGCTGGCGATGTACGGCGCGGACCACTCGGCGCCGGCTCGCGAGATCACCACCTCGGGGCTCCGCGTCGCCACCCTCGCCGAGGCTCTGGCCGGCTGTGACGGGCCCGGCGACGGGCTGCCTCGGGTGGCGGGCGAGTTGCGCTCGCACGCGCGGGCCAACATCCTGCCCGGCGTGATCTCGGCCCGGGTGCCGCTGAAGCAGGCCATGGCGCGGGCCGAGCGGGTCCTCACCCGCTACGCCGAGCCGATGTCCGCGCTGTGGCTCGCCGACCGGTCCGCCTGCGAGCGCCTCGTCGACATGGCCTGGCGGTCGGTGATCGCCTGCAGCGGGCACGACTCGGTCACCGGGTGCGGCTCCGACGAGACCGCCCAGCAGGTGGCCGCGCGGATCGCCGAGGCCGGGCAGACGGCCCAGGCGGTCGTGGACCTGGTCGCGGCGTCCCTCGCCGAGGCCGCGCCGAAGGGCGCGCTCGTGGTCGTCAACCCGTCCCCCGTTCGAGCGGACCGGCCTGGTGCTCGCCGACCTGCCGGAGGACCGCGCGTCCCTGGCGGACGGCCGGGGGCGTCCCGTCCCGCTTCAGCGGCTCGAACACGCTCCCACACTGCTCGACGAGACCGTCATGGACGACCTCTCGCAGCTTCTGGGGCGCGTCCACGAGCGGGAACTGTACGGCCACGAGATCGTCTCCTGGCACGCCGGGGACGGCGTGTTCACCGTCACCGTGAGCCGGCACGCCTCCGGCGCGTACGCCTACGAGGACCTGCGCCGGGCCGTCCTGGAGGCCGGTCCCGGGCCGTGGGTGGTCCGCACGGTGGCCGAGCCCGTCGTCACCGTGGCCGCGCTGGTCACCGTGCCACCGCTCGGCCGGGCCGTCCTCACCGCCCGTCCGCCCGCGTCCGGCCGGCCCGCCCCCGTCGCGGACGCCCTGCGGACCGACGCGTACGGGTTCGAGCCGGTGCTGGACAACGGGCTGCTGCGGGTGCGGGTGGCCGACGACGGGACGCTCTCGCTGCGCGGCGCGGACGGGACCGAGGTCCACGGCGTCGGGCGGATCGTCCACGGCGGGGACGCCGGGGACACCTACAACCACGCGCCCCCGCCGGACGACCGGCTCCTCGACCGGCCCTCCCGGGTCGTCGTCGAGGAGATCTGCTCCGGCCCGCTGACCGGCGCGTACGAGATCACGCGGGTGTACGACTGGCCGGCCGGGCTCGGCGACGACGGCGACGACGGCGACGGCGACGACGAGACCGTGCCGACGGCCGTCACGACCCGGGTGGAGCTCAGGGCGGGCGAGCCGTTCGCGCGGTGTGAGATCACCATGGACGTGCGCTGCCGCGACCACCGCGTCCGCTGGCACGCGCCGCTGCCCCGCAAGGCGGCCGAGTCGTACGCCGAAGGGCAGTTCGCCGTGGTGCGGCGTGGCCTGGCGGCCGAGGGCGGGGGCGGCGAGCGGCCGATCCCGACCTTCCCCGCCGAGTCCTTCGCCGCCGCGGGCGGCCTGGCCGTGCTGCTCGACCACGTCACCGAGTACGAGATCACCAGGGACGAGATCGGCGGGGACGGGACCGGGATGGCGCTGACGCTCGTGCGGTCCGTCGGTTATCTGTCCAGGAACCGCAACCCCTACCGCGACGAGCCCGCCGGGCCCGAGGTGCCCACCCCGGCCGCCCAGTGCCAGGGGCCGCTGACCGTGCGCTTCGCCGTCCTGCCGTACGCGGGCGAGTGGCACGAGGCCGGGCTGCCGAGGCTCGCCGAGGAGTTCCGCCACGATCTGCTGGCAGTACCGGGCGCAGGCGCCGCCGGTGCGGACGGCCCAGGCGCAGGCGGTCGCCTCGCGGTCGGCGGGAACGGCGTCGTGATGGCCGCCCTGCGCGAGCGGGACGGACGGCTGGAGGTCCGCCTGGTGGCCGAGCATCCCACGGCCACCGAGGCGGTCGTCCGGGGAGATTTCACCGCGGCCTGGACGGCCGGCGTGCTGGGCTCTCCCCTGAGCCCTCTGGAGGTGTCCCGCGACGAGGTGTCCCCAGACGTATTGCCCGACGTGTCGCCGGAAGATGAGGCCGACGGGCAGGGGCCCGCGGCGTCCTGGCGGACGGTGCGCGTCCCGCTGAAGCCCTTCGAGATCGCGACCGTGCATCTCGGCGGAGCCTGACGCCTCAGCCCGACGAGCCGGCCGTCAACGGGCCGGTGGATTCACTGAATCGTCAGGGCGGCTTCGTACACGCCCTCATCGCGGCGCGGTGGCGGCGGTGCGTCCGACGGGAGTTTCCGGGCCCGGCGGCGGCCCTGCCGGGGGGTGGTCCCCCCGGCGCGGCCACCACCGGCCCGGACGCCTCCCGCCGGGGCTACTGCCCGCCCTTCTGCACGTAGGAACGGACGAACTCCTCCGCGTTCTCCTCGAGGACCTCGTCGATCTCGTCCAGGATCGCGTCCACGTCGTCGGTGAGCTTCTCGTGACGCTCCTGGACGTCCGGGGACGCCTGCGCCTCGGTCTCTTCGACTTCGTGCTCCTGTCGCCCGGTCTGCTTCTGGCCGCCGGTCTCCTTGGTCGCCATCCCTGACACCTCCGCTGCTCGGGGGGACGCCTCTCCCCATATCTTCCCCGAACCGACCGACAATGCGCGCGAAAGAGCGCGCGATCTTCGGCCCGTCCGCTGTGGCCAGACAACCCGGTGAGCGCCGGGAAGGCAAACGCGCGGTGTCCGGCCCGGCGGCGGGCACCCCGGCCCGCCGGAACCACGCGCGTTAGACCGGATCGTTATCGAGGTCACACTCTTCGTGGCCGCCTTTCGGCACAGAGCGACCGCGTCCGGGACGACAATTGATGGATCACGGCACGACCTAGCGCACGGGTGGTCGATGGCATCGCACGCACGGCAACTGCTGGCGGATCGGTACAAACTGCTGACGCCCTTCCGGCGCGACGGCGGCGGGATCATGTGGCAGGCACACGATCTTCGCCTCAAGCGCGACGTCGCGATCAAGGAAGTGCAGCCGCCGTACCGGGTGGACGTGGCCGACCTGCCGGCCGCCCGCCGGCAGGCCCTGCGAGAGGCCCGTTCCGCGGCCCGGCTCAGCCACCCGGCCGTCATCACCGTGCACGACCTGCTGGAGGACAAAGGCCGTCTCTGGATCGTGACAGAGCTCCTGCAGGGCCTCACGCTGGGCGACACCGTCCGCCACCTCGGCCGGCTGCCGGTGCACTGGACCGCCTGGGTGGGCTTCCAGCTCCTGTCGGGCGTACGGCACGCGCACGCGATGGGCGTCGTCCACGGCGACATCCGGCCCGCCAACGTCATGCTGACCGAGGACCGGGTGGTGCTGACCGACTTCGGCATCGCCGCCTTCGACCGGGATCCCGCCGGGTCGACGACGGTGCCCGTGGCGCGGTCGGGCGCCTATCTCGCCCCGGAGCGGCTGCGCGGGAAGGGCCTGGCCCCCGCCGCCGACCTGTGGTCGTTCGGCGCGACGCTGTACTGCGGGGTCGAGGGGCGGCCGCCGTACCCGACCTCGGGCCCGCTGCCGGCCGCGGCGGTGCTGGGCCGCGAGCCGGAGCCGCCGCGCCGGGCGGGTCCGCTGCGGCCGTTGATCGAGGGCCTGTTGCGGCACGACCCGGACGAACGGCTCACGATCGACCAGGCGATGCACGTGCTCGTGGACGTGTTGCGGCGGCAGGGCATCCCGGCGGCGACGCCGGGCCGTACGGCCGGTGAGCTGCCCAGCCGCACCACGCCCAACACGGCGCCCGACACGGCGCCCAAAACGAGCGGAGCGCACCCGTCTGGCCGCTCCTCCGGCCACGGGTGGCCCCTTGCACCCCGGGAACTCGCAGCGCCCGGAGAACTCACCACCGGGCGCTTCCACGACGTGGATTCACGTCGCCGGGACAATCCCTACTGGCCCACCCCCACGACCGGGCCCCGTCGGCCCGGACCGCCACGCCTCCCGTAGGCTCCGAACCCCGGCGACTCCCCCGGGTTCGCGGCCGGGGAAGCCGCCCGTGCCCGCCTCCCTGTGATCAGTCGTCGTGGTGGGCGCGGAACTTGACGATCCGCCCGGTCGCGATCGCGACGTAGACCTCGTACTCCCGGTGGCTCTTGCGCAGCTCGACCTTCCAGGTGCGGTGGCCGTGCTCCCACTCGCGTTCGACCTCGGTCACCCGCGCGCCGGGCACCCGCCTCGTCGCGATCGCGATCGCCTGGCTCCGGGTGACCGAAGTCTGGGAGACGGAAGCGGAGGCGTTCGCGGAGAGAGGGGCGGGCACGGCGGCGGCGACGGCGGTTCCCCCGGCGGCCAGAGCGGCGACGGTGACGGCGGCGGCGAGAGCGATCTTCGTTGTCTTTCTCATGCCCCGAGGTTCGCAGCGATCATGCTAGGGCCGCGCTAAGAGATCCCTAAAACAGGGCCTGAGCCCAAGAGCAGGCGCACCTCGGCGCCCCCGAGATCCGATCGGCCGACGGCCAGGGAGCCGCCCGAGTCCTCGGCCACGCGGCGGGCGATGTCCAGCCCGAGCCCCGTCGAGCCCGCGCCGCTCTCCCCGCGTCGCGGCGGATCGCCGGGGCCGAAGCCGGGCCCGGCGTCCGAGACCGTCAGGGTCACCGCTCCACCCGGCCCGGAGGCCAGGCGTACGCGGAAGGACGTCCCGTCGGGGGTGTGCGCGAAGACGTTGCCGAGGAGCGCGTCGACGCAGTCGGCCAGGTCCTCGGCCGGGACCGCCACCGGCAGCGGGCCGGGCGCGAGGTCGAGCGCGAAGGCCCTGGACTGGTCCTCCGCCAGCACCGACCAGAATTCCACTCTGTCGCGCACCACCGCGACAGCGTCGCAGGAGGCCCGTTCCCTCGACCGCCGCCGCACATCGTTGATCACGGCCGTGACCGCCCGCTCCAGCGCGTCGACGCGGGCCTCCATCCTGGCCGCCTCGCCGGGGTCGGCCAGCGACTCCGCTTCGAGCCGCAGGCCGGTCAGAGGGGTGCGGAGCCGGTGGGAGACGTCCGCCACCGTCTCGCGCTCCTCGGCGAGCAGGTCGGAGATGCGTCCCGCGAGGTGGTTGAGGGCCAGGCCCGCCGTACGGACCTCGGGCGGGCCCTGCGGGGCCGCCCTGGCGGTAAGGTCGCCCTTCGCGAGGCGGTGGGAGACCTGGGCGAGCGCGGTGGTGGGCCGCACGACCGCGCGGGCGAGACGGTCGGCGACCAGGATGCCGACCCCCACCAGGGCGACCCCGAGGACCAGCAGCGCGAGCCACGTCCGGTGGACGCCGCGGTCGAGGTCGTCGTCGCCGAGGAAGGCGCGTACGACGGCGGTGCCGCCCGGCGCCCCCTGCACCGCCACCAGGATCTCCCTGCCGCCCGGCACGGCGGCGGTCAGGCTCCGGCCGCGTGCGGCCAGGTCGACGGCGCGGGTGCGGGCCGCCACGGCCCCGAGCACGCGGCCGTCCGCGAGGAAGACCGTGACGGGGTGCCCGCTCGACGCGCCCGCCTGTTCGGCGGTCAGCCGCAGCGTCTCCTCGTCCACCGCGCCGACGGCCACCGCGACGGACTCGGCGGCCCGGGTCGCGGAGGCGACTGCCTCGCTGTGCGCCACCGACCGCACCAGCAACGCCAACGGCACCAGCAGCGACACCAGGACGAGCGACGTGGTCGCCGCGACGAGGGCCGCGAGCCAGCGCCTCATCGGCTCACTCCCCGGGCGAAGGCGGCGCGGTCAGGCGCACGCCCACCCCGCGGACCGTCTGGAGATAGCGCGGCCGCTGGGCGGTCTCGCCGAGTTTGCGGCGCAGCCAGGACAGGTGGACGTCGACCGTCTTGTCGGTGCCCCCGTAGGGGATGCGCCAGACCTCGGTGAGCAACTCACGCTTGGTGACGACCTGGCCGGCCCGGGCCGCCAGATAGTGCAGCAGGTCGAACTCCCGCGGCGTCAGGTCCAGTGCCGCGCCGTCGAGCGTCGCCTCCCTGCTGCCCGGGTCCACCCGCAGCGTCCCCACCGTCAGGGAGGTGTCCGTACGCCCGGTGTCGACCCGGCGCAGCACGGCGCGGATGCGCGCGTCGAGTTGCGCGGCGCTGTAGGGCTTGACCACGTAGTCGTCCGCGCCGGCGTCGAGCAGGCGGACCATGTCGGCCTCCCCGTCCCTGGCGGTGGCGACGATGACCGGGACGCGGCTCACCGCGCGGAGCATGCGCAGCAGGTCGGCGCCGTCCATGTCGGGGAGGCCGAGGTCGAGCACGATCAGGTCGGGGCGGTCCTCGACGGCCGATCGCAGGCCGTCGAGGGCGGTGGAGGCGGAGGAGACGGCATGGCCGCGATCGCGCAGGCTCCGGGTGAGGGAGGTGCGGATGGGGGCGTCGTCTTCGATGAGCAGCACGCTTGGCATTTGAGCGCTACGGTAGCCGTCCGAGGAAAGCGGCATAAGTCCGTTATCCGGGCCTTAGCAATCCCTTAGCGTTCGCGGTGGAAGAGTGGGCGGCGTGAACAGCCGCCTCGTACTCGCCGTCGCCGGGTGGCTCCTGGCCGCCGCCCTCGCCACCGGCACGGGCGTCGCGGTGCTCGGCCTGCTCGGCCGGCCGCTCACCGGCCCGGCGGAGCGGCCGATGACGGCAGAGGAGATCCGCCTCGCACTCGCCCGGGACACCCCGGGCCCGCCCTCCCCGGCCTCCACCCCCGCCGGTGCGACCCCGGCGGCCTCATGCCGGCCGGCGAGACGCCGGACGCCGCGACCGGACGCAGGCTCGTCTCCACCGGCGCGGGCAGCCTGATCGCCCGGTGCGACGGCGGGCTGGTCCGGCTCCAGTCGTGGACCCCGGCGCAGGGCTTCGAGGTGGACGACGTCGACCCGGGGCCGGACGACCGCGCCCGGGTGAAGTTCGAGTCGGACGAGGGCAGGCTCGAGATCGAGGTGCGCTGCGCCGACGGCGTGCCGGTCCCCCGGATCACCCGGCACGACGACTGACCGGGTCACCGGCCGGCCCCGCTTCCTCTCAGCCCTCGCCGGTGAGGGCGGCGACGAGGTCGGCGGCCGTACGGCACCGGTCGAGCAGGTCGCCCACGTGCGCCTTGGTGCCGCGCAGCGGCTCCAGGGTCGGCACGCGCTGCAGCGACTCGCGGCCCGGGATGTCGAAGATGACCGAGTCCCAGGACGCGGCGGCGACCGACTCGCTGTACTGCCGCAGGCACCGGCCGCGGAAGTAGGCCCGGGTGTCGGTGGGCGGCATCTCGACCGCCCGGTCGATGTCCTCGTCGGTCACCAGGCGCTGCATGCGGCCCCTGGCGACCAGCCGGTTGTACAGGCCGCGGTCGGGGCGGATGTCGGAGTACTGCAGGTCGACCAGTTGCAGCCGCGGATGCGACCACGGCAGGTTGTCGCGGGTGCGGTAGCCCTCCAGGATCTCCAGCTTGGCGACCCAGTCGAGCTCCCGGGACAGCTGCATCGGGTCCTCCGCGAGCCGGGTGAGCACCGACTCCCAGCGGTTGAGCACGTCCTTGGTGAGGTCGTCCACGCCCGAGCCGAAGCGGTCCTCGACGTACTTGCGGGCCTGCTCCAGGTATTCCATCTGCAACTGCACGGCGGTCATCTTCCGCCCGTTGCGCAGCGCGATCTCGTACTTGCAGGTCGGGTCGTGGGAGACCGCGCGCAGCGCCGCGACCGGCGACTCGGGGGTCAGGTCGATGGTGAGGAACCCCTCCTCGATCATCGCCAGGACCAGCGCCGTCGTGCCGAGCTTCAGATATGTCGAAATTTCCGACATGTTGGCGTCGCCGATGATCACGTGCAGTCGCCGGTACTTCTCCGGGTCGGCGTGCGGCTCGTCCCGGGTGTTGATGATCGGCCGCTTGAGCGTGGTCTCCAGCCCGACCTCGACCTCGAAGAAGTCGGCCCGCTGGCTGATCTGGAAGCCCTCGCCACGCGAGTCCTGGCCGATGCCGACCTTGCCCGCGCCGCAGACGACCTGCCGCGACACGAAGAACGGCGTCAGGTGCCTGACGATGTCGGCGAACGGCGTCGCGCGGCGCATGAGGTAGTTCTCGTGGCAGCCGTACGACGCGCCCTTGGCGTCGGTGTTGTTCTTGTAGAGCTGGATGGGAGCGTTGCCGGGCATGGAGGAGGCCCGCACGGCGGCGTCGTACATCACCCGCTCGCCCGCCTTGTCCCAGATCACCGCGGCCCGGGGGTTGGTGCACTCGGGCGTGGAGTACTCCGGGTGCGCGTGGTCGACGTACAGGCGCGCGCCGTTGGTGAGGATCACGTTGGCGAGCCCGAGGTCCTCGTCGGTGAGCTGGCTCTGGTCGGCCACCTCACGGGCCAGGTCGAATCCCCGGGCATCGCGGAGCGGGTTCTCCTCCTCGAAGTCCCACCGGGCCCGGCGAGCCCGGGCGGCCGACGCCGCCAGGTACGCGTTGACGACCTGTGAGGAGGTCACCATCGCGTTCGCTCCCGGTTGACCGGGCACGGCGATGCCGTACTCGGTCTCGATGCCCATCACCCGCCGAACCGTCATTCGCACCCCGCCTGTTTCAGGCCGTCGTAGTCATATCCGAGCCTAGCCCTTTCTCTATGCCCTGCTACCGAACAGTTACGGCACAGATGCCTCGGGACTTTGCGCCGGAATGGCCGTCGCAGTCCGGGAGGTACCCCCGCGGCCCCGGGGACGGGCCCTCCGGGAGCGGTCGAGCAGGGCCCCCAGCCTGGCACGAAGCCACCGCTGACCAGGCTTGTCGACCATACGGTAGATCAGATACCCGAGCCCGATCGAGACCGCCATCGTGATCGCGGCCAGCGCCCACGGGTCGATCACGTCCCGGTACGCGGGGATCACGACGGCCGAGACCGTCTGGTGCAGGAGATAGAGCGGATACGTGAGGGCCCCGAGGGTGACCAGGCGACGCCAGCGCACCCACCGCAGCCAGCCGAGGGCGACCGCGGCCATCAGGAGGTAGACGACCGTGATCGCGACGACGACGGCCTCCGGGGGCGCCGGGTAGCGCGCGATGCCGACCAGGCGCACCCGCTCCCCCACGCGCTCCATGGCGGCGTGCAGGGACATCCCGTAGCCGGCGGCGACCAGCAGCCACGGGACGAGAGCCCCCGAACGCACCCCGAAGCGGTGGATCAGGAAGAAGGCCATGCCCGCGATGAAGTACGGCGCCTGCCGCGGCATGAAGACGAAGACGAGCGCCTCGTTCTGGGTGAACTCGGCCAGCAGCGCCAGGCCGAACCAGGCCGCCAGGAACACCAGGCAGCGCCGCAGTGTGATCCCCACGAGGGAGAACAGCGCCACGAGAACGTAGAACCGCAGTTCCACCCAGAGGGACCAGAAGACGCCGCCGGCGTGGCCCACGCCGAACGCCCCCTGGAGCATGGTCAGGTTGAGCAGGTACTCGCCGTCTTCGAGCTTGGGGTCGAATCCCGCGACCCCGCTGAAGCGGTACATGATGAAGATCACCAGCACGGCGAACCAGTACGCCGGGTACAGCCGCGACACCCGGGAGACGGCGAACTCGCCGACCGTGTGCCCCCAGACGCTCATCAGGATGACGAACCCGCTGATGAGGAAGAACAGCTCCACGCCGAGGATGCCCAGCGTGGTGAGGCGCGCGACCGGCTCGAACAGCTTGGTGGGGTACTCGTCCCACAGGGATTTGCTGGCCGCCATGAAATGGAACGCCATGACGGCGAACGCGGCCACGAAGCGCAGGACGTCGAGCTCGACCAGGCGGCGGCCCTTGGCGTCCGCGGCGGCGCCCCGCGCTGGGACCGCGTCCGGCGCGGCCGAGGCCGGATCGGACTGCCGCGCGGGCTGTCTCACAGGCTGTCTCACAGGCTGCCCCACAGCGGTCACCCGCGCGCGTCAAGGAAGATCATGCCCTCTTTGACGTGATCACTCCGGGTTTCGGTTCCCTCGGATCACGATCGTCACGAAAGGTCACTTTTGGCCCACCTGCTGCCGCCCTGTCCGCGTGCCGGCGTCGGAAAGGCCCCGGAAAGCCGGAGGAGCGGCGCGATCCGGGATCGCGCCGCTCCTCGATGGCACCGGTCCGGCCGGAGCCGGGGTGTTACAGGTACTGGCCGGTGTTGGCGACCGTGTCGATCGACCGCCCGGCCTCGGTGCCCTGCTTGCCCTGCACGAGCGTGCGGATGTAGACGATCCGCTCGCCCTTCTTGCCGGAGATGCGGGCCCAGTCGTCGGGGTTGGTGGTGTTGGGCAGGTCCTCGTTCTCGGAGAACTCGTCCACGCAGGCGGCCAGCAGGTGCGAGATCCTCAGGCCCTTCTGCCCGGTCTCGAGGAACTCCTTGATGGCCATCTTCTTGCCCCGGTCCACGATGTTCTGGATCATGGCGCCGGAGTTGAAGTCCTTGAAGTAGAGGACTTCCTTGTCGCCGTTGGCGTAGGTCACCTCGAGGAAGCGGTTCTCCTCGCTCTCGGCGTACATCCGCTCGACGACCCGCTGGATCATCGCGGCGATCGTGCCCTCGCGGCTGTCGCCGTGCTCGGCCAGGTCGTCCGGGTGCAGCGGCAGGTCGCTGACGATGTACTTCGAGAAGATGTCCTTGGCCGCCTCGGCGTCGGGCCGCTCGATCTTGATCTTGACGTCCAGGCGGCCGGGCCGCAGGATCGCCGGGTCGATCATGTCCTCGCGGTTGGAGGCGCCGATGACGATGACGTTCTCCAGGCCCTCGACACCGTCGATCTCCGAGAGGAGCTGGGGAACGATGGTGTTCTCGACGTCGGAGGACACACCGGAGCCGCGGGTGCGGAAGATCGAGTCCATCTCGTCGAAGAACACGATCACCGGGGTGCCCTCGGACGCCTTCTCACGCGCCCGCTGGAAGACCAGGCGGATGTGCCGCTCGGTCTCGCCGACGTACTTGTTGAGAAGCTCGGGGCCCTTGATGTTCAGGAAGAAGCTCTTGCCGGACTGGCCGGTCTTCTCCGCGACCTGCTTGGCCAGGGAGTTGGCCACCGCCTTGGCGATGAGCGTCTTGCCGCAGCCGGGCGGGCCGTACAGCAGCACGCCCTTCGGCGGCCGGAGCTTGTGCTCGCGGAACAGGTCGGCGTGCAGGTAGGGCAGCTCGATGGCGTCCCTGATCTGCTCGATCTGCCGGCTGAGGCCGCCGATCTCCTCGTAGGAGATGTCGGGGACCTCCTCGAGGACGAGCTCCTCCACCTCGGACTTGGGGATGCGTTCGTAGACGTAGTTGGAACGGGGTTCGAGCAGGAGGGAGTCACCGGCCCGCAGCGGCTGGTCCAGCAGCGAGTGGGCGAGCTTGACGACCCGCTCCTCGTCGGCGTGCGAGATGACGAGCGCGCGGTCGCCGCTCTCCAGCAACTCCTTCAGCATCACGATCTCGCCGACGTCCTCGTAGCCGAGGGCCTCGACGACGTTGAGCGCCTCGTTCAGCATGACCTCCTGGCCACGCTTGAGCGAGTCGACGTCGACCGCCGGACTGACGTTCACCCGGAGCTTGCGCCCGCCCGTGAACACCTCGATCGTGCCGTCATCCCTGGCCTCGAGGAAAACACCGAATCCGGACGGCGGCTGTGCCAGCCGGTCGACCTCCTCCTTGAGGGCGACGATCTGGTCCCTGGCCTCCTTGAGGGTGGAGACCAAACGCTCGTTCTGGCTTGTGAGGGCAGCCACCTGTGCCTGCGCCTCGTGGAGACGCTCCTCGATGACCCTGGCCTGCCGGGGAGACTCGGCCAGCTTCCGGCGCAACGCGGTGATCTCCTCTTGCAGGAAGGAGACCTGTGTTGTGAGATCCGCGACCTCCCGTTCGCGCTGCGCGGCTCGAGCCTCAGCGTCGTCGCGAGCTGCCACGCCCCGTCACCTCCTTCCCCGTCGAGAACGACTACTCAAGACCCTACCTATCTTGGCGCTGTACGTAACCTGGCCGGGCAGTGTTCGTGTAGTTACGTTGGGTGTTCGGCGTTTGATACCTTATGGACCGATTGTTCGGGTCACCATTAGGAACACACCCATATGTTCCCGTGTCACGCGGCTTTGCCGGGTTGTGGCCGAATCGTCACACTTGTTCGATCCCCTCTCCATACGCCCCCTTGGCGGGACGCCTGCGCCGCGGCGGGGGCGTGACGCCGTCCGCCATGCGACGGGCCGTGACGAGAAATCCCGTGTGGCCGACCATCCGGTGGTCGGGTCGTACGGCGAGACCTTCGACATGCCAGTCGCGAACCAGGGTCTCCCACGCGTGAGGCTCGGTGAAACTCCCGTGCTCCCGCAGGGTTTCCACCGTTCTGGACATCTGGGTCGTTGTCGCAACATAGCAGCAAATAACTCCCCCGGGGGTAAGGGACTTCGCCGCCGCGTCAACACACTCCCAAGGCGCGAGCATGTCCAGGACGACGCGGTCCACGTCCGCCTCGTCCAGCGCGTCGACGAAGTCGCCGACCACCAGGCGCCACTGCCCCACCGGGCCGCCGAAGAACTTCTCCACGTTCTTGGTGGCCACCTCGGCGAAGTCCGCCCGCCGCTCGTAGGAGGTGACCTTCCCCTCCGGGCCGACCGCCCGCAGCAGGAAGCAGGTGAGCGCACCGGACCCCACGCCGGCCTCGACCACCCGCGCGCCGGGGAAGATGTCGGCCATGGCGACGATCTGCGCCGCGTCCTTCGGGTAGACCACCGCGGCGCCGCGCGGCATCGACACCGCGTAGTCGGCGAGCAGGTGCCGGAACGCCAGGTAGGCCGTGCCGCCGGAGGACCGCACCACGGAGCCCTCGGGCTGCCCGATCAGGTCGTCGTGCGGGATCGACCCCTTGTGCGTGTGGAAGACGCCGCCCTCTTTCAGCGTCACCGTGTGCCGCTTGTTCTTGGGGTCGGTGAGCTGGACCTGATCTCCGGCCCGGAACGGGCCGTGCCTGCGAAAACCCATGCGGAAAAGGCTAGTGCCGCGACCGACGAGATTTGCCCGGACGGAGCGACGGCGGCGGCGGGGAAAACACCTGGCCGGTGCGGTGTCACTGCTGGTAACAATGGGACATGTTGCCCCAAGAGGCGATCCCCGCCGGGCCGGCCGTTCTGCGCCTGCCGGTCGAGGGGGACGCCGACCAGATCGCCCGAGCCTGCGCCGACCCCGATATCGCGAGGTTCATCCCCTTCCTCCCCTCGCCGTACTCGCGGGACGACGCGCTGGCGTGGATCACCAAGACCGTGCCCGAGATGTGGGAGAACGGCGGTGCCGGCTTCGTCGCCGCCGACCCGGTCACGGACGAGATCCTCGGGACCGCGGGGCTCAAGCCGCCGGACCGCTTCGGCGCCTCGGAGGTGGGCTACTGGCTGGCGCCGTGGGCCCGGGGGCGCGGCGTCGCCACGGCCGCCGTGCGGACGCTCGCCGAGCGGGCCTTCGCCCGGGGCGTCCCCAGGATCGGGCTGCTCGCCGACGTGGAGAACGTCGGGAGCCAGCAGGTCGCCTTGCGGTGCGGCTTCGCCTACGAGGGCGTGCTGCGCGGGCCGGCGCTCCCCGGGGCGGCACCCCCGGCGACATCGCCGCGTTCGGGCGGCTGAGCACCGACCCCGGTGACCCGATCACGCCCTTCCTGCCGTTCTTCCCCGGAGGGTTCCCCGGCGGCTCGCTCAGCGACGGCGTCGTCCGGCTCACGCCGCTGACCACCGCCGACGCCGCCGACTACTTCGCGCTGGCGTCCGTGCCGGACGTGATGGACTCGCACGTGCCGCCCGGACAGCCGGAGTACGCGGACAGCGAGGTCGTCTGCCGGTACGCCGGGCACCGGTGGCTGACCGGGCAGCGGGCGGACATCGCCATCAGGGACGCGGGGACCGGCGAGTACGCCGGGGACATCCAGCTCACCGGCATCATCCCGGATCTCGGCCAGGCGATGCTCGGCTACAGCCTCCGTCCGGAGTTCCGCGGCAGGGGCCTGGTGACCCGGGCGGCGAACCTGCTGATCGAGTGGGCGTTCGCGAACACGCCGCTGCGCCGGATCATCGCCGGGACCACGCCGGACAACGTCTCGTCGCACCGCGTGCTCGAACGGGCGGGCTTCACCCGGGAGTACCTCGTCGAGGGGCTGCTGCCCGGCCCCGGAGGCACCCGCGTTGACGACGTCCAGTGGGCCAGGACACGCCCCTGAGGCCTCAGAGCGGAACGGACCTCCCGCGCTCGGGCGCCGCCCGGAACCCGGTGCCCGACGCGGGACCGTCCGCGGCGCGGCACGCCCGTCGGGCGTCCCGGCCACGCCGGTGCCGGCCGCTCCCTCAGTCGGCTCCGTACGCGGCCCTCAGCTTGGCGAAGGCGGCGTCGGTGCCCTGGAGGGCCCGGTCGATCTCCTCGTCGGTGTGGGCGGCCGACAGGAACCAGTTGTGCCAGGGATGGAGGTAGACCCCCTCCTCCAGACAGGCTCCAGCCCAGGCGATGCCCTTCTCCAGGGTGTCGTCACCCTCGAAGGACAGCCACGGCACCTGCACCGGGCCGGTCTGGCGGACCACGAAGCCGTGCGCCGCCGCCTGGGCGGCGAGGCCCTCGCGCAGCCGGGTCCCGGCCCGGTGCATGAGCGCGACGCCGTCGGTCTCGCGCAGGATCTCGATCGTCGCCTTGGCGGCGGCCATGGCGGTGGCGGAGAACCAGAAGGAACCGGTCGAATACAGCGTCTGGGCCGCCCCGCGCAGCGCGTCGGTCCCGGTGAGCGCCGCGATGGGGAAGCCGTTGGCCATCGCCTTGCTCCAGGCCGTCAGGTCGGGGCGCACGCCGAGCGGCTCCCACGAGCCGCGCAGGTCCAGCCGCCACCCGGCGCGTACGTCGTCGATGACCAGCGCCGCGCCGATCCGGTCGGCCAGCGCCCGCACGCCCCCGGGCGAACTCCGCGTCGGCGTGCTCCTGGTCCTCGAACGAGTCGTGCTTGAACGGGGTGACCAGGATGGCGGCGACGTCGCCGTCCGCCTGGGCCGCGGCGGCTCGGCGCTGGCGAGGTCGTTGTAGGTGAACTCGATCGTGTCCGCCCGCTGGTTGGGGGTGACTCCGGACAGGCCGGGCGTGCACCAGGGGTCGCGCCGTGGTAGGCGCCGTGGGCGACCAGCGCCTTGGTCCTGCCCGTCGCCGCCCTGGCCACCATCAGCGCCTGGGTGGTGGCGTCGGTGCCGTTCTTGGAGAACATGGCCCAGTCGGCGGACGGGATGAGGTCCACCAGCAGTTCGGCGAGTTCCACCATGACCGGGCCGGGGCCGTTCAGGCAGTCGCCCTCCGCCTGCTGCGCCGCGGCGGCGGCCTCCACCCGCGGATTGCGGTGGCCGACGATCATCGGCCCCCAACTGCACATCAGGTCGACGTACTCACGGCCGTCGGCGTCCCACTGCCGGGCGCCCTCGGCACGGACGAAGAACTGGGGGTAGCGGTCCCCGTGCAGGGCCGCGTTCAGGTGGCCGTACATGCCACCGGGGATGACCTTCGCGGCACGGGCCCGCAGGGAGGCGTCGAGGGACATGGGCGGCACTCCTGAGATCGGGGAAATCGGGGAGGTGGGGGGCCGGGGTCAGGCGTCCGGGCCCGAGTCGCCGGGAACGGAGTCGCCGGGAACGGAGCCGTCGAGACCGGCGTCGGAGCCGAGGCCGCCCGCGACCCGGGCGCGACGGCGGTGCCGAGGCGGGCCGCGCCGAGGACGTCCCGGCCGCGCAGCAGACCCGCGGCGAATCCGGCGCAGTACGCGTCGCCGCAGCCCGTGGTGTCGACCACCGGCACGTCCAGGGCGGGCACGCGGGTGACTCCGGCGGCGGTGGCCACGAGGCTGCCGGCGGCCCCCAGGGTGACGATCACGCCCTTCGGGCCCTCGGCGAGCAGCGCGGCCGCGGCCTCCTCCGGCGTCGGCGCCCCGCTGAGCATCAGGGCCTGCTCCTCGTTGGGCAGGAGGTAGTCGACGTGGGGCAGGAACGCGCGGACGCCCGGCATGAGGTCGGGCATGTTCGACAGCAGGTCCAGCGTGACGGTCGTGCCGCCCTCGCGGGCCTTGTCGAGCAGCGCGAAGAAGGCGGGGTCGTGCAGGCCCCAGGTGACGTCCATGCCGCCGAGGTGCACCACCTTCGCGCCGGTGAGACGGTCCGCGTCGAGGTCGGCGGTCGCCAGGCCCAGGTTGGCCCCGGGCACGTGGAACGAGGGCCGTCCGCCGTCGGGACGGATGGGCAGGATCGAGGCGGCCGTCTGCTCCCCCGGCCTGCGCACCACGCCGCTCACGTCCACGCCGTGCCGCGCCATGATCATCAGGAGGAAGTCGCCGAGCTCGTCGTCGCCGACGGCGCCCATCGAGGCGACCGGCACGCCGATCTTCGCCAGGGCCACGGCCGTGCCCGCGGCCGCGCCGGCCGCGGTGATGCGGATCTGCTCGAGCAGGTGGGTGTCCTGACCGGCCGGGATGGACTCGACCGGGCGGGCCAGGACGTCGACGATATGCACGCCGACCGTCACTACCGTCATGAGCGGATAATAGACGGGCGCCCGACTAAAATGTCAACCGAGGTGGTGGACCATGCCGAAGATCGTCAATCACGAGGAGCGCAGGGGCGAGGTCGTCGCGGCGGCCCGCCGGATCATCCTGCGCGAGGGCATCGAGGCCGCGACGACGCGGGCCATCGCCAAGGAGGCCGGCTACTCCAACGGCGTGCTCACGCACTACTTCGCCGACAAGGACGAGATCCTGCTTTCGGCCCTGGAGGCGTCCCATCGCCGGATCGCCGACCGGCTGCGGGAGAAGCTGTCGGGCCGCACCGGGCTGGCGGCGCTGCGCGAGCTGCTGCTCGACAACGTGCCCCTCGACGACGAGCGGGCCGGGGAGACCGGGCTGGAGGTGGGCTTCTGGGGGCGCAGCCTGACCAGCCCGGCGCTGCTTGAGGTCCAGCGGCGGGAGGCCGCCGAGCTCCGCTATCTGGTGACGAGCCTGCTCAGGTGCGCCGCCGAGGCCGGTGAGATCCGTACGGACGAGGACCTGGAGGACGTGGCGGAACGGCTGCTGGCGCTCGTGGACGGGCTGAGCGTCCACCGGCTGCTGTATCCGGCGCACGTCACCGGCGAGCGGCTGGAACGGCTGATCCTGAGCGAGATCGACCGGCTCCGCCCTTAAGGTCGTGTCTGGCAAATCAAGCCCTGCTGCGCGCGGCCAGCATTCGTCAGACACTCCCTGATCCGGCCGCCGGGGGCAGGTGGCCCCGGCGGCCTCGGGGATCGTCAGGCGTTGCGGTGGGCCTCGTACCGCATCGTGCGCGAGACGCCGACACGGACGGTCGTGCCGGGCAGGATCGGCACCGGCTCGTTCGGCGGGATGTCGTAGAAGTTGGGGTCGCCGGGCGGCTGGATCTGGGTGCCGTTCACCGAGCCCAGGTCGAGCAGGTTGACGTCCCAGTTGTCCAGGAAGACCCGCAGGTGGCGCCGCGACACCGAGCCGTCGGGGCTGGTGACCCTGGCCGGCCTGGCCTCGCCCGACTGCACCTCGGGCGCGCGCTCGGGGTCGCGGCCCAGCAGGTAGTCGGCCTCCAGCGGCAGCGCCATGCCGTCGTCGAGCAGCAGCACGCCGAGCAGCGGCCGGGGCCCCTTGTACGGCACCACCGCCCGCTGGTCGATGGGGATGCCGCAGACCGCGCAGTAGGGCGCGCGCGGGTCGTTGAAGTGGTCGTTCTTGCAGTCGACGCCGTAGACCATCGGCCGCTGCTCCGGCTCGGGCGCCGCGTCCATCTGGGTCGCCTCGCCCGGCTCCTCGTCGGCGGGTGCGTGCGGCACCGGCTCGAACGGCCCGCTCGGCGGGCCGTCCGGCCCGCCCAGGTCGTGCGGCCCGCCCAGGTCACGATCCTCGGCCGGCTCGGGCAGCGGGGGCAGCGGCTGCGGTCCCGAGTGGTGCGCAGGCCCCGGGTCGGAGAGGGCGGGCGGCAGCGGCGGCAGCGGCTGGGAGACGTGGGACGGCGGCTGTACGGGCGGTGGCGCGAGCGGCTGGGACGATCCCGTGGAGGGCCCTCCTGCGTCGCCCGACGGCCCGCCGCCGGGCATCGGACCGGACGGGAACGGCGACACGGGCGGCGGCGGCACGGGCGACGGCGTGGGCGACGGCACCACGGGTCCGCGCGGGGCGATCGGCTCCGGAGCGCCGATGGGCGGGGGCTGGACACCCTGCTGCTGACCCTGCTGCGGCTGGGGCGGGCGCGGGGGCAGCGGCGGGAAGGCGAGGTCGCCGTGCCGGGTGAAGTCGCACTCCAGCCCTGCCCCGGTGACCACGCCGCCGTCCAGCCTGGCGTACGGGCTCGACGGGCCCGCTCCGGGCAGGCGCAGCTCGACCCGGGACACCGGGCCGTTGACGAGACGGTCGGTCCAGGTCAGCGCGTCGTGCCCGGCGAGGCGGACCTCGCCGTCCGGGCCGCCCGACACGGTCGCGTACGCGGCCCCGCTGACCAGCACGGCCACGCCGCCCCCGGCCGGCCCGGCGACCGCGCAGGCCACCGGCTCCCCGCCGAGCGACCTGTCCATGGCGCGCGCGAGGACCTGGGCCACCCGCCGGGCCAGCGCCCGGCCGTCCCCGCCCGTCGTGGCGGTCTCGCTCAGCGCGCCCAGCAGGTCCTCGACCGGCTGGTCGCCGCCGGTGGCGCACACGAGCAGCAAACCGTTCAGATGGGCGACCACGCCCTCCCCCGGCAGCGGGCGGACCACCCCCACGCCCTGTTCCGTCACAGAAGTTCTCCCTCCGGAAACGCCACCGGATGACCGGCACCATCGCCGGCACGCCATGTGCCGGATCGATCACCCCAGAAAGTAGCAAAAAAGAGTGGTGAACCGGCCTGCCGGAGCCCGCGGCGGGCGGCCGGACGGCACCCGGCCCCGGTCTCGATCAACACCCCGGTCCCCGGCGACGTCGCGCTCACACGCCGCTGAACATGCGGTTGACGTCTGCGGTGGCGAGCACGCCGTAGATCTCGCCGCCCCGCTCGACGAGCAGGTATTCCGGCGCCGGGGTATCCCGCATGGCGTCGAGCAGGGACTCCCCCTCCAGGTCGGCGCCGAGCACGAGGGAGGGCTCCAGGGCGCGGGACAGGGCGCCGACGTTGACCCACGGCCTGCGCTGCTCGGGAGTGGCGTTGACCGCCGCCTCGTTGACGATGCCGACCGGCCGCCCGTCGTGGTCGACCACCACCATGGCGCCCGCTCCCGCCTCCCGCGCCCGGCGCAGGCCCTCCGACAGCGGCACCTCGGCGGTGACCGGGATCGCCCGGCGGGCCAGCACCCGGGCCCGCAACTGCGGCAGCCGGGCCCGTACACGGGCCACCCGCAGCGACTGGGAGGCCCCGAGCCAGATGAACGACGCCAGCACCACCGTCCAGAGCATGCTCCCGATGCCGGGCTCCTGGCCGGCCATGAGGTTCATCAGCAGCGGTACCACGACCACCGCGATCGCGACGCCGCGGCCGACCCACGCGGCGGCCATCGTGCCGTGCCCGCGTCGCGCTTGACCTTCCACACGGCGGCCCGCAGCATCCGCCCGCCGTCGAGCGCAGTCCGGGGAGAAGGTTGAAGATGCCCACGATCAGGTTGGACGACCAAAGCTGCCAGATCAGCACCGGCACGAGCCCATCGGGCGGGTGCAGGAACATGGACAGCGGGTCGACGGGACCGGTCACGAACGCGACCGCGGACACCACGTAACCGATCGTCGCAAGGCCCAGCGAGAGCAGGGGCCCGGCGAGCGCCACGTTGAACTCCCGGCCCGCCGTCTCGGGCTCACGCTCGATCTCCGAGACGCCGCCGAGCATGTAGAGGGTGATCCTGCGCACGGGAAGGCCGTAGTACTTGGCGACGACGCAGTGCGCCAGTTCATGGAGCAGGACCGAGGCGTAGAGCAGGACGGCGAAGACCAGCGCCACCACGGAGCTGCCGATGAGCCCGTATCCGGGAAGACTGGCGGCGAAGACCGGCTGAAAGCTGTAGGTGATGAACGCCGCCACGATGAGCCAGGTGGGTGAGACGTAGACCGGGATGCCGAACGGCCGTCCCATCCGCAGTCCGGTGGACTCCTTGACCGGTGTGCTCATGTGGCCGCCTTCCCCTCCCACGCCCCTCGATGCTACGCGCCGGGCCGTGAGGTCAGCCTAAGAGCTCGCCCTACCGTCGCGCACCGGGTGATCGTCCCGGCGCGCGGGCA
Source organism: Microbispora sp. GKU 823 (assembly GCF_002027145.1). Taxonomy (NCBI): domain Bacteria; kingdom Bacillati; phylum Actinomycetota; class Actinomycetes; order Streptosporangiales; family Streptosporangiaceae; genus Microbispora; species Microbispora sp. GKU 823. The sequence continues at coordinate 63,096 of NZ_MWJN01000026.1, forward strand.
GGGCCGGCGCGCGACCGATACACACTGTAAAATTCGCACATACTTTCGCCCCGGTGGGTCATTCCCCCGCCCACCTGGGTAGTCGGGCGACATGGGCCTGCGCGCGCGGCTGTTCGACGGCATGACCAGCGCCCTGATGACGGCACTGCTCATGCGCATGGGATGGCTGGCGCATCGGCTCGTCCGGCCCGAGCCCGCCCTCGTCGAGCAGCTCCGCCGGCGCCTCGACGAGATCAACAGCGGTGACGGCAGCGGGCGGATCCAGAAGCCGGAGCACCACACGGGAATGGCCCCGTTGGCCGAGAGCATCAACGCCACCCTCGACCACGCCGCTCGGTGCTCCCGGTTCGCCTCCGACGTCTCACACGAGCTCCGCAGCCCCCTCACCGCCCTCCGCGTGAAACTCGAGGAGGCGCAGCTTCACATTCCGGAGACCGATTTCGACGAACTGCTCCGCGAGGGTTTGCGGGACATCGACCGGCTGGAATCCATCATCGACGACCTTCTCACGTTGTGCCGGCTGCGGGCGGAGATCGCGACCACCCGGCCTGGCCCGGTCGACGTCTCCGCGGTGGTGAAGGAGCACGTCTCCTGGCAGAGCGGGCCCGTCCCGGTCCGGCTCCGGCTCCAGCCCGAGGTGTGCGTGAACGGCGTGCCGACGCAGCTCGGCCGGATCCTGCTCAATCTGCTGAGCAACGCCCAGCGGCACGCCAGGCGATCGATCGTCGTCACCGTACGGCGTGATCGAGACATCGCCGAGATGGCCGTCGACGACGACGGGGACGGGGTGCCGCCCGCCGATCGGGAGCGGCTCTTCGAGCGGTTCGTCAGGTCGGAGAAGTCGCTCCGAGTCGATCCTCACGGCGCCGGGCTGGGTCTCGCGATCTGCCGGGAGATCGCCTCGGCGCACGGCGGCACCATACACATCGAGGACTCCGACGCCGGCGGCGCGCGCTTCGTGGTCCGGCTGCCCGCCATCGATCCGATCAGGCGTGATGTGCCGGTGCTCGCCGCCGCGGGCGCGGGCTCGGCCTGAGCCCGCGACGGCGCGCGCGGCGAGGGGCGGGAGCGTTCTGTCGGCCCGGTGTCCTACAGTTCCGGCATGACCCTCGCCGAAGAGCGCGCCGTGATCGGGGCGCTTTCCCCCTCCCGGGCCGGTGACTTCATGACCTGCCCCCTGCTCTACCGGTTCAGGGTGATCGACCAGCTCCCCGAGCGGCCCTCGGCCGCCGCGGTCAGGGGCACGCTCGTTCACGCCGTGCTGGAACGGCTCTACGACCTGCCCGCGGAGGCGCGGACGGTCGCCGCCGCCCAGGACCTGCTTGAGCCCCAGTGGCGGCGGCTGCTCTCCGAGGAGCCCGACTACGCGGGGCTGTTCGAGGACGACGAGGAGCGGGACGCCTGGCTGACGCAGGCCCGCGGCATGGTCGAGCGTTACTTCACGCTGGAGGACCCCCGGCGGCTGGAGCCCGCCGAGCGGGAGATGTACGTCGAGGTCGTGCTCGACAGTGGGCTGCTGCTGCGCGGCTACATCGACAGGCTCGACGTGGCCCCGACCGGCGAGATGCGGGTCGTGGACTACAAGACGGGCACGGCGCCGGGGCGCGAGTGGGAGGCCAAGGCGCTGTTCCAGATGAAGTTCTACGCGCTCGCGCTGTGGCGGCGCAGCGGCCAGGTCCCCCGGATGCTCCAGCTCATGTACCTGGGCAACGGCGAGATCGTCCGTTACGTCCCGGACGAGGCGGACCTGCGGGCGACCGAGCGCAAGGTCGAGGCGCTCTGGGCGGCCATCGAGCGCGCCGTGCGCACCCGGGAGTGGCGCGCCCGCCGCTCGCGGCTGTGCGACTGGTGCGACCACCAGGCGCTGTGCCCGGAGTTCGGCGGCACCCCGCCGCCCGTGCCCGACCGCGAGCCCGGGCTGTCCGCCCGCGTCAGCAGAAGGTCGGCCAGCGACGAACTGTGACCCCGGGGGACTCCTCCGTGGGGAGGAGGCCGGATATCCCTCCCGGGCAGGGTGGACGCGGGCGGCGAACGCCTAGATTTGGTTCGTGCGCACCACCCCCGGCAGTACGCGGTCCTGGCTTCGGGCTCATCCCCTGGTCTCCGACTCGATCCTCGCGGTGGTGCTGACGACCGCGTCCCTGTGGTGGATCGCCTCGACCGGCCCCGATGAGGGAGCCGGGTGGCTGCGGTCCGTCCCGCCGCGCCCGGCGGACGCGCTGAACCTGATCCTGGCGGCGGCCTGCACGCTGCCGGTGGCCCTGCGGCGGAGCCGGCCCTTCGTGCTGCTGGTGGCCACCTGCGTCCCTCAGGCGGCGCTCGACGCGCTCCACTACGACCCCGGCCTGAGCGAGTTCGGCGGGCTCGTCCTGCTCTACTCCGTGGCCGTCTGCCGGGGGCTGGCGCTGAGCCTGGCCGCCCTCGTCCTCTCCTTCTCCTCCTACGCCGCAGGCGCCGTCGCCGGGGTCATCACCCCGTCCTGGACCGACCACGTCGTCGTCACCGCCGTCCTGCTGCTGTGCTGGGTGTGCGGCCGGGCGGTGCGGCTGCGCCGCGCCTACCTCGCGGAGCTGGTGCAGCGGGCCGACCGGCTTGAGCGGGCGCGGGAGGCCGACACCAGGGCCGCCAGGGCCGAGGAGCGCTCCCGCATCGCCCGGGAGCTGCACGACGTCGTGGCCCACCACGTCAGCGTGATGACGGTCCAGGCCGCCGCCGCCCGCAAGATGCTCGACACCAAGCCCGACGTCGCGCGGGACGCCCTCACCGCCATCGAGGAGATGGGCCGTACGGCGATGGCGGAGATGCGCAGCATCGTCGGCGTGCTGCGCACCGACGGCCCGGCCGAGCGCGGGCCGCAGCCGGGCATGCACGACCTGCCCACGCTGGTGGAGCAGATGCGCGAGGCGGGGCTGCGGACCCAGCTGTGGATCGAGGGCGAGCGGCGCGGCCTGCCGCCCGGGGTGGACCTGGCCGCCTACCGGCTCGTGCAGGAGGCGCTGACCAACAGCCTGCGGCACGCCGGGCCGCCGCCCGCGCCTGGGTGACCGTACGGCACGAGCCGAACGAGCTGAGCATCCACGTCGAGGACGACGGGCGCGGCGCGGCGGAGGAGTCGGTCCGGATCGGGGGCAAGGGACACGGCCTCGTCGGCATCCGCGAGCGCGTGGCGCTCTATGGTGGAGTTCTGCGGATCGGTCCCCGCGCCGGGGGCGGGTTCGAGGTCCGCGCCCGCTTCCCCCTCAAGTAGAGCCCCCTCAAGTAGAAGAGCCCCCTCAAGGACAGACCATGACGATCAGGGTGTCCCCCTCCACCCGGCGGCCCGCCGCCCATCCCAGGACGGACGCATCATGACGATCCGGGTGTTGCTGGTCGACGACCAGCCGCTGCTGCGCACCGGGTTCCGGTTCATCCTGGAGGCGGAGCCCGACGTCACCGTCGTGGGCGAGGCGGGCGACGGCGCGGTGGCCATGGAGCAGTCCCGGGCCCTGCTGCCCGACGTGGTGCTCATGGACGTCCGCATGCCCGGCACCGACGGCATCGAGGCGACCCGCCGCATCGTGCGGGAGGCCGCGCCGAGCGCCCACGTGCCGAAGGTGCTCGTGCTGACCACGTTCGACCTGGACGAGTACATCGTGGAGGCGCTGCGCGCGGGCGCGAGCGGGTTCCTCCTCAAGGACGTGCCGCCGGACGAGCTGGTCCAGGCGATCCGCGTGGTGGCGGCCGGCGACGCGATCGTGGCGCCGAGCGTCACCCGGCGGCTGCTGGACAGGTTCGCCACCCGGCTGCCCTCCGCCCACCAGCAGGCCACCCCCGCGCGGCTCGACCGGCTCACCGAGCGCGAGCTTGAGGTGCTGCGCCTGATCGCGAAGGGCATGTCGAACGCCGAGATCGCCGCCCAGCTCGTGGTCAGCGAGACGACCGTGAAGACCCACGTGGGCAACGTGCTGACCAAGCTGGGGCTGCGCGACCGCGTCCAGGCGGTCGTGCTCGCGTACGAGACCGGCCTGATCGTCCCCGGCGCCTTCTCCTGACCTTCGGCCTACGACCACGGGAGGAGCGGGGCGGGCCCGGTCATCCCGTGGGCGTGGGCGAGAGCCGTACGGAAGGCCGATGCCGGGCCGGGACGCGCCCCGATACCGTCGTGACAGGGGCGTGGCCGAGGTGGCGGAACACGCCCCGCCGGTACGGCTCCCGCGGACCGTCTGGGGGGAAAGACGGCGGGGGCCGTACCGGCGGAAAGACTCAGTCCGCGGGCGCGGCGGCCGTCTGCTGCGGGGCCGCGGCCGCGCCGCCGGAGGGGGCGTTCTCGGGGAAGTGGCAGGCCACCTGGTGGCCGGGGGCGAGCGTCTCCAGCGGCGGCTCGACCTGCTTGCAGATCTCCTGCGCCTTCCAGCAGCGGGTGTGGAACCGGCAGGCGGGCGGCGGGTTGAGCGGGGAGGGCACGTCGCCCTGCAGCCGGATGCGCTCCCGCTCCTTGCGCCGCTTGGGGTCAGGGATCGGGACCGCCGACAGCAGCGCGTTGGTGTACGGGTGCATCGGCGACTCGTACAGGCCCTTGCGGTCGGCGATCTCGACGATCTTGCCGAGGTACATCACCGCGACGCGGTCGCTGATGTGCCGCACCACCGACAGGTCGTGCGCGATCACCACGTAGGTGAGGTCGAGCTCGCTCTGCAGGTCCTCGAGCAGGTTGACGACCTGGGCCTGGATCGACACGTCGAGCGCGGACACCGGCTCGTCCGCGATGATCAGCTTGGGCTTGAGCGCGAGCGTCCTGGCGATGCCGATGCGCTGCCGCTGACCGCCGGAGAACTCGTGCGGGTAGCGGTTGTAGTGCTCGGGGTTCAGGCCGACCAGTTCGAGGATCTCCTGGACCGCCTTCTTGGTGCCCTGCTCGGTCTTGATGCCCTGGATCCGGAACGGCGCGCCCACGATGGCGCCCACCGTGTGCCGGGGGTTGAGCGAGCTGTAGGGGTCCTGGAAGATGATCTGCACGTCCCTGCGGAGCGGACGTATCCGGCCCTGGGACATGTGCGTGATGTCGTTGCCCTCGAACAGGATCTTCCCGCCGGTCGGCTCGATCAGCCGGGTGATGAGGCGTCCGGTGGTGGTCTTGCCGCATCCCGACTCGCCGACCAGGCCGAGGGTCTCGCCCTTCTTCACGTCGAAGCTGATGCCGTCGACGGCCCTGACCGCGCCGACCTGCCGCTTGAGCAGGCCCTTCGTGACCGGGAAGTGCTTTTCCAGCCCCTGTACGGACAGCAAGGGCTCCTCGTTCACGAAGCCTCCAGGTTCGGCTTGATCTCGTTCTCCCAGATGGCGCGCCGCCGCTCGCGCGGCAGGTGGCAGCGCACGAGGTGGCCGCCCTCGGTCTCCAGCAGCTCGGGGACCTGCGTGGCGGCCCGCCCGCCCGTACGCTCCTCGAAGGCGCAGCGCGGGTGGAAGGCGCAGCCGGACGGCACGTTGATCAGCGAGGGCGGCGAGCCCTTGATGGGCATCAGCCGCTCGGTCGGCTCGCGGTCCAGCCGCGGCATCGAGCCGAGCAGGCCCCACGTGTAGGGGTGCTCGGGCCGCTCGAAGATGTCGTCGGACGTGCCGTACTCGACGCACTTGCCGCCGTACATCACGAGGATGTCGTCGGACAGCTCGGCGACGACGCCGAGGTCGTGCGTGATGATGATCAGCGCGGCGTCGAAGTCGCGCTGCAGGTCGCGCATCAGGTCGAGGATCTGCGCCTGCACGGTCACGTCGAGCGCGGTCGTCGGCTCGTCGGCGATCAGCAGCTCGGGGTCGCAGCTCAGCGCCATCGCGATCATGGCGCGCTGCCGCATGCCGCCGGAGAACTCGTGGGGGTAGCTGTCCACGCGGCGCTCCGGCTGGGGGATGCCCACCCGGCCGAGCATGTCGATCGCGTGCTTGCGCGCGACCTTCTTGCTGACGTCGTTGTGGATGCGGTAGGCCTCGATGATCTGGTCGCCCACCGTGTAGAACGGGTGCATCGCCGACAGCGGGTCCTGGAAGATCATCGCCATCTTCTTGCCGCGCAGCGTCCGGACGTGCTCCTGGCTGGCGCCGACGAGTTCCTCGCCGTCCAGCCAGATCTCGCCGGAGATGCGGGCGCGCCCGCCCTTGTGCAGGCCGAGGATGCCGAGGCTGGTCACGCTCTTGCCGGAGCCGGACTCGCCGACGATGCCGAGCGTCTTGCCCCGCTCCAGGGTGAACGACAGCCCGTCGACGGACTTGACCAGGCCGTCGTCCGTCGGGAAGTGGATCCGCAGGTCCTTCAGTTCCAGGAAGCTCATCCCAGCCTCACCCTCGGGTCCACGACGGCGTACAGGAGGTCGACGATCAGGTTCGCGAAGACCACGAAGAACGCGGCGACGAGCGTCACGCCCATGACCTTCGGCAGGTCCTGGGCGAGGATCGCGTCGATCGCGTACTTGCCCATGCCGGGCAGCGAGTAGGTGCTCTCGGTGAGCACGGCGCCGCCGAGCAGCAGGCCGAGGTCGAGGCCGAAGATCGTGAGGATCGGGGTCAGCGCGCCGCGCAGGCCGTGCTTGACCACGACGGTCCGCTCGTTCAGGCCCTTGGCCCGGGCGGTGCGGATGTAGTCCTCGTTCATCGTCTCCAGCATGCCCGCCCTGGTGAGCCGCGCGTAGCCGGCGGCGTACAGGAAGGCCAGCGTGATCCACGGCAGGATCAGGTTGTAGGCCCACATGGCCGGGTTCTCGTCGAACGGCGTGAAGCTGCCGCCCGGGGCGGTGATGCGGAACGGAGTGCCGTAGCTGAAGACGACCAGCGAGACGATGCCGGTGAAGAAGATCGGCAGTGACACGCCGGCCAGGGCGACGCTCATCGCGGCGCGGTCGAACACGCTGCCACGTTTCAGCGCGGACAGGACGCCGGTCGCCACACCGGCTATCACCCAGATGACGGCGGCCCCGATGGCCAGCGAGATCGTCACGGGCAGCCGGTCCATCAGGTCGGGCCAGACGGGGAGCCGGGTGAGGAAGGAGTATCCGAAGCAGGGCGCGGGGCAGTGCTCCACGCCGGGGCCGTAGTCGTAGTCGGCGCCGGCGACGATGCCCTTGGCGAACCGCCCGTACTGCACGACCAGCGGATCGTTGAAGCCGAGCTTCTCGGCCGCGATCTTGACCTGCTCCGCGGAGGCGGTGCGCCCCACGTAGCGCGCGGCCAGGCTCTCCGAGGTGGCGCCGGCCAGGCGGGGCACCAGGAAGAAGATGGCGAACGTGACGATGCTCACGATGGTGAGCATCACGAACGCCCAGATCAGCCGCCGGATGATGTATGTGACCACAGTCCCCCCGGCTCCGGGGGCCGGCCCGGTGGGACCGGCCCCCTTGCCGCGTTCACGCGTCTATCGGATCTGTCTGGTCTCGGCGGACGCTTACTTGACGCCCATGCCGAGGTAGTCGTACATGCCGTACGCCTCGTTGACGAAGATGTTCGTCGCGTTCTTGCTGCGCACGAGCAGGGTCTTCGTCCACACGTTCGGCAGGACGTAGGCGCCCTCCATGACCTTCTTGTCGATCTGGGTCCAGAGCGCGTTGCGGGCGTTGGTGTCGGTCTCCTTCATCGCCTGGTCGATGAGCTTGTCGACCTCGGGGTCGCGGACGCTGATGTTGGAGGAGCCGCCGGTGTCGCGGATGACGCGGCTGTCGACGATCTGCTGCAGGAAGCCGAAGCCGTCGGGCCAGTCGGACATCCAGCCGTTCTGGGCCAGGCCGATCTTGTTCTCCTTGGCGTAGCCCGGCTTGCCGGCGTACAGGGCGAAGTAGTCGGCCTGCGGGAACGGCTTGAGCGTGAGCTTGATGCCGACCCGGCCGAGGGACTGCTGCAGCGCCTCGGCGGCCGCCTTCTCCTTCGGCCGCTCGGCCCGGTAGGAGATGTTGGTCTCGAAGCCGTTGGGCTGGCCGCAGGCGGCAAGCGCCTCCTTGGCCTTGGCCAGGTCGCCCTTGTTGTCGGCGCCCGGCGGGTAGAGGTTGAAGTCCTCGTGGCCGGGGATCGCCGGCGGCAGCATGCTGGTCGCGATCTGCCCGCCGGAGAACTCGCCGCCCCAGGCGGTCTGGAGGGCCACCTTGTCCGCGGCGTACTCGACGGCCTTGCGGCACTCGATGTTGTCGAGCGGCGGGACGTTGCCGTTGATCGAGGTGTACCAGAGGCGGGTGCTGGTCGGGTTGTCGGTGTTCGCCTTCATCGCGGGGTCGGACAGGAGCCGGCCGAGGGCCGCCGGCTGCGCGCCGATGCCCGCGACGTCGACGTCGAGGTCGCCGGCGATGATCCGGTTGTCGATGTCGTCGGCGTTGACGTTGGTGGAGACCTCGTAGCCGTCCGGCAGCGCCTTGCGGTTCGGGTCGGTCGCCGGGTCCCACTTGTCGTTGCGGACCAGTGTGAAGCCCTTGCCGATCTCGTTCTTCTCGAACTTGTACGGCCCGGTGGAGATGATGTGCTCCTTGTACTTCGCGCCGGTGTCCTTGTCCTTGGGGACCGGGATCGTGGCGGGAAGCTGGGCGAAGTAGTCGAAGTTGCTCAGCGGCTGCTTGAGGTGGAAGACGATCGTGTAGTCGTCGGGCGTCTCGATCGCGCTGTCGGTGTTGACGTCCTTGGACTTGTACGCGCCCTTGTAGCCCTTCGGCCAGTCGAGGAAGTCGTTGAAGTAGGTGTACCCGTCGGGGAACACCTCCTTGTCGAACGACCGCTCCACGGCGTACTTCACGTCCTTGGACGTGACCGGGGTGCCGTCCTCGAACTTGATGCCCTTCTTGAGCTTGTACGTCCAGGTCTTGGCGTCGTCGCTCGGCGTGCCCATGTCCTCGGCGAGGTCGGGGACGAGCTGGTTGCCCTCCTTGCCCACGGCGGACTTGAACATCAGCAGCGACCGGCCGTACAGCCGGATGAAGTTCCAGGAGTAGCCGTAGTAGGTGTCGCCCGGGTCGAGGGAGTCCCAGTCACCGCCGTTGGCGAACTTGAGGATGCCGCCCTTCTTGTCCGAGGGGTTGACCACCCCCGTCAGGGCGGCGTTGAACTCGGCCTTGGAGTCGGAGCCGGCCGCGGCACCGCCGGACGACGACGGCGTGCTGCTGCCCGAACCGCCGCCGCAGGCGGCCACGGCGAGGGCGAGCACGGCGCCGGTGGCCGCCACACCCAGTCTTCTTCTTAGCATTGCAAACCCCTTGGTGATAGGAGCCGGGGGACTTTACGGGGAAGGGAGGGGCTCAGCGGGCCTTCGGGTCGAGAGCGTCCCGCAGGCCGTCGCCGAACAGGTTGAACGCCAGGACCGTGATGAAGATCGCCATGCCGGGGAAGAACATGAAGTGCGGGATCGTGTAGAACCGCACCGCGTCCGACAGCATGCCGCCCCAGGTGGGGGTGGGCGGGCGTACGCCGACGCCGAGGAACGACAGCGCCGCCTCGAACAGGACGTTCGTGGGGATCAGCAGCGTCGCGTAGACGAGGATCGGCGCGACCAGGTTCGGCAGCAGCTCGCGGAAGATGATGTACGGCCCGCGCGCCCCGAGGCTGCGCGCCGCGTCCACGAACTCCCGCTCGCGCAGCGACAGCGTCTGCCCCCGGATGATGCGCCCGATGTACGGCCAGTTGAAGAAGCCGATGATGAACACCAGCAGCGAGACGCGCAGCGTGTCGCCGGTCAGGCCGAACGCCGAGTCGGGGACGATGCCCGCGAGCGCGATCGCGAAGACCAGGATCGGGAACGCCAGGAAGACGTCCATGGTCTTGCTGATGATCGAGTCGACCAGGCCGCCGAAATATCCGGCGGTGACCCCGAGCAGGGTGCCGATGACCACCGAGAGCAGGGTGGCCAGGAAGGCGATGAGCAGCGAGATCCGCGCGCCGTACACGACCCGGCTGAAGATGTCGCGGCCGTTCACCGGCTCGAGGCCGAACAGGTGCTCGGCGCTGATGCCGGTGCCCGTCTTGGGCGCCATCGTGGAGGAGTCGATGAGGTCGGAGTTGAACTGCGTCGGGTCCTGCCCGAACGCCCCGACGATCACCGGCGCGAAGACGGCGATCAGGATCAGGAGGATGACGATCAGTCCGCCGGCCAGGGCGACCTTGTCGCGCTTGAGGCGCATCCAGGCGATCTGGCCGAGGGAGCGGCCCTGGATCGCCTTGCCGCCCGACGCGTCGACGACGGCCTCCGGCGTGGCCTGCGTGTCCCCACCGGTGACGTCCATCGGCGCGGTCATCGATCCTCCTTCGCCCTGCCCGAGCGGACCGCACCCGCGGTGACGCGCTCGGGGTAGCCCGGGATCGATCCGGCGACAGAGAAGCGGCGGCCGCTCACGACCTTGCCTCGCACGGCCATTTGGTGCAGGCCCCCTGGATCCCAGACGACATTGTCCGAAGGGGTCGCGTGGTGTGCGACCCCCGGAGGCAGAATCTATGGTCTGAGCTGGGCTGACCAGTCCCCAGAGGTGCCCTGTGGCTCAACTGTGATTCACGCGAAACTCATTCGTGTTGATCTTGAAGGGTTTGTCCGCGTCCCGTTTCGATTATGTCGTGGAACCGTAACATTGCACTGGCCGGTAACTTGGTCCCACGATGTGGGATGTTCAGCTGATCCCCCGGCGCTTGAGGATGTCCTCGATGTCTGAGAAATCATCCCCGGCGGGCTGTTCCACCTGTCGTGGTGCCGTCTTCCCGGTCTGTGCCGTTTTAGGCGTGGCCGACCGCTCCGGCGACGCGGTGGCGCCACCCGCCTCCGGCCGTGCCGTACGGGCCCGGGACAGGGTGCGACCGCGCAGCGTGCCGGAGACGACGAACAGCAGCGCCGACAGCCCGGCCAGGACCACCCCGGCCCACACCGCGGGCGACAGGACCAGGCCGGTCACGAAGCCCACCGCCGCCGCGCCGATGTTCCAGAGCGTCTGCAGCGCGCCGGTGAGGTAGGCGGCCAGCGGCAGCAGGGACCACGCGGTGGCCCGCAGACCGGCGGTCGCCCCCCTGCGCCGGAAGGCCAGATAGCTGAGCCCGATGCCCACCGCGGTGAGGCCGGCGCACAGTGGCAGCCAGGCGATGTCGTTGAATGTCATGGCGGGTCCCCTTCGTCCACGGCGTACCCCCATCCTGGCACTCCGCAGGCGATCATGCGGGGGCCCGCGTCACCGGACGAGCGACCGCAGGAAGTCCACGTCCACGTCGAGCAGCGAGGGCATGACGACCCGCCCGGGCGCCTGGGCGATCGGCAGGACGCCCGGCACGGCGACGACCCGGCAGCCCGCGGCGGTCGCCGAGGCGACGCCGTTCGGCGAGTCCTCCAGTGCGACGCACCGCTCCGGGTCGACCGACAGCAGGTCGGCCGCGGTCAGGTACGGCTCCGGGTGCGGCTTGGTGCGCGAGACGTCGTCGGCCGTCACGACGACCTCGAAGTGCTCCCGGCCGACCGCCTTGAGCACGGCGTCGGCGATGATCCGCAGCGACGAGGTGACCAGCGCAGTGCGCACGCCCTGGTCGCCGAGCCCCCGTAGCAGGTCGAGGGCTCCCGGCATGGGCTCGACGCCGGTCGACAGCCGGCTCTCCATGCCGTCGATCAGCCACTCCCCCACCACCGCGGGGTCGACGTCGGCCTGCGTCAGCTCCAGCATGTACGCGACGGTGCGGTCCCAGGAACCGCCCACGAGCTGCTCCTGGTGCTCCGGGCCCCAGGCCCCGCCGAGGCGGGTGACCACCTCGGTCTCGACCTCGAACCACACCCCTTCGGTGTCGACGAGCAACCCGTCCATGTCGAACAGAACGGCGTCCACGTGGCCCCTTCCCCCGGTGAGACCCCCGATCAGGGGGGACCAACATGGTAAGGGGCGCGCGTGGACGCCCATGCGGCCGGTCTAGACGTTGAAGTACTTCGCCTCGGGGTGGTGGACGACCAGGGCGGAGGTGGCCTGCTCGGGGTGGAGCTGGAACTCCTCCGACAGCGTCACGCCGATGCGGGCGGGGTCGAGCAGTTCCATGACCTGCACCTGGTCCTCCAGGTTGGGGCAGGCCGGGTAGCCGAAGGAGTAGCGGCAGCCGGTGATGTTCACCTTGAGCATGTCGGCCAGCGACTCGTCGCCGCCGATGCCCAGCTCCGACCGCACCCGCGCGTGCCAGTATTCGGCCAGCGCCTCGGTGAGCTGCACCGACAGGCCGTGGAGCTCCAGGTATTCGCGGTAGGCGTCCTTGGCGAACAGCTCGGCGGTGGCCTCGCTGATCCGGTTGCCCATCGTGACCACCTGGAAAGCGACGACGTCGGTCTCGCCGGACTCACGGGAGCGGAAGAAGTCGGACAGGCACAGGTGCCGGTCGCGCCGCTGCCGGGGGAAGGTGAAGCGGGTCCGCTCCTTCCCGTCGTCGTCCAGGATGATCAGGCTGTCGCCCTCGCTGACGCAGCGGAAGTAGCCGTAGGCGACCGCCGCCTCCAGCAGGTTCTCCGTCTGCAGCCGCTCCAGCCACATCCGCAGCCGGGGCCTGCCCTCGGTCTCGACCAGTTCCTCGTACGACGGGCCCTCGCCGCCCCGGGCGGCCTTGAGGCCCCACTGGCCCATGAACGTCGCCCGCTCGTCGAGGAAGGCGGCGTAGTCGGCCAGCGGGATGCCCTTCACGATCCGGTCGCCGAGGAACGGCGGGGTGGGCACCGGGTTGTCGGCCGCGACGTCGGAGCGGGCCGGCAGGTCCTCCTCTGCGGTCCGCTTCAGCACGGCGCCGGTCTTCACCCGTCGCGCGCGCAGCGGCGGCAGCGTGGCGCCGTCCTCGCCGCGCTTGACCGCCATGAAGGCGTCCATGAGGCGCAGGCCCTCGAACGCGTCACGCGCGTAGCGGACCTCGCCCCGATAGAGGTCGGCCAGGTCCTGCTCCACGTACGCCCTGGTCAGGGCGGCGCCGCCGAGCAGCACGGGGTACTTCTCCGCGAGGCCCCGGGAGTTCATCTCCTCAAGGTTCTCCTTCATGACCACCGTGGACTTGACCAGGAGCCCGGACATGCCGACCACGTCGGCGCGGTGCTCCTCCGCGGCCTCCAGGATCGCCGAGACCGGCTGCTTGATGCCGAGGTTCACCACGTCGTAGCCGTTGTTGGACAGGATGATGTCCACGAGGTTCTTGCCGATGTCGTGGACGTCGCCCTTGACCGTGGCCAGCACGATGCGGCCCTTGCTGCTGCCCTCGACCTTCTCCATGTGCGGTTCGAGGTAGGCCACGGCGGTCTTCATCACCTCGGCCGACTGCAGCACGAAGGGAAGCTGCATCTCACCGGAGCCGAACAGGTCGCCGACGACCTTCATGCCGTCGAGCAGCACGTCGTTGATGATCTCCAGGGCCGGCCGCTGGGCCAGGGCCTCGTCGAGGTCGGCCTCCAGTCCCTTGCGCTCGCCGTCGATGATGCGCCGCTTGAGCCGCTCCCACAGCGGCAGCCCGGCCAGCTCGGCCGCCTTGCCGGCCTTCATGGACGCCGCGTCCACGCCCTCGAACAGCTCCATGAACCGCTGCAGCGGGTCGTAGCCCTCGCGCCTGCGGTCGTACACGAGGTCGAGCGCGACCTGCCGCTGCTCGTCCGGGATCCGGTTCATCGGCAGGATCTTGGAGGCGTGCACGATCGCGGAGTCGAGCCCCGCGTTGACGCACTCGTTGAGGAAGACGCTGTTCAGCACCATGCGGGCGGCCGGGTTGAGGCCGAACGACACGTTGGAGACGCCCAGCGTGGTCTGCACGCCCGGGTAACGGCGCTTGAGCTCGCGGATCGCCTCGATCGTCTCGACGGCGTCGCGCCGGGTCTCCTCCTGGCCGGTGGCGATCGGGAACGTCAGGCAGTCGACGATGATGTCCTCGACCCGCATGCCCCAGGTGTTCACCAGGTCCTCGATGAGCCGGGTGGCGATGCGCACCTTCCCCTCGGCGGTGCGGGCCTGGCCCTCCTCGTCGATGGTCAGCGCGACCACGGCCGCGCCGTGCTCCTTCACCAGGCGCATGATCTTCTGGTAGCGCGAGTCCGGGCCGTCGCCGTCCTCGTAGTTCACCGAGTTGACCACGGCCCGGCCGCCGAGCATCTCCAGCCCGGCCTCCAGCACGGCGGGCTCGGTGGAGTCGATCACGATCGGCAGCGTCGAGGCGGTGGCGAACCGGAACGCCAGTTCCTTCATGTCGGCGACCCCGTCGCGGCCGACGTAGTCGACGCACAGGTCGAGCATGTGCGCGCCGTCGCGGGCCTGCGCCCTGGCGATCTCCACGCACTCCTCGTAGTCGCCCGCCAGCATCGCCTCGCGGAACGCCTTGGAACCGTTGGCGTTGGTCCGCTCGCCGATGGCGAGGTAGGAGGTGTCCTGCCGGAACGGCACGTGCTGGTAGAGCGACCGCCGCCCCCGCCTCCGGGCGGGGCCGCCGCTCGCCGCGGGCGCGCCCGCCCACCCGCTCGACCACCTGGCGCAGGTGCTCGGGTGTGGTGCCGCAGCAGCCGCCCACGAGCGCGAGCCCGTAGTCGCGGGTGAACGCCTCGTGCGCGTCCGCCAGTTCCCCCGGGCTCAGCGGGTAGTACGCGCCGTCGGCGGTGAGCTGCGGCAGGCCGGCGTTCGGCATGCAGGAGATCGGGATCCGCGAGTGCCTGGCCAGGTAGCGCAGGTGCTCGCTCATCTCGGTGGGGCCGGTGGCGCAGTTGAGGCCGATCAGGTCGACGCCGAGCGGCTCGATCGCGGTCAGCGCGGCGCCGATCTCGGAGCCGAGCAGCATCGCGCCGTTGGTCTCGATGGTGACCTGCGTGATGATCGGCACGTCCCGCCCGGCGGCCTCGACCGCACGCTTGGCGCCGACGACCGCCGCCCGCACCTGCAGCAGGTCCTGGCAGGTCTCGATGATCAGGGCGTCGGCCCCGCCCGCGATCAGGCCGGCGGCGTTGTCCCGGTAGGCGTCGCGCAGCGTCTCGTACGGCAGGTGGCCGAGCGTGGGGAGCTTCGTGCCGGGGCCCATCGAGCCGAGGACGAACCGGGGCCGGTCCGGCGTCGACCAGTGGTCGGCGCGCTCCCTGGCCAGGCGCGCGCCGGCCTCGGAGAGCTCGAAGATGCGGTCCTCGATGCCGTACTCGCCCAGTGCCGCGCGGTTGGCGTTGAAGGTGTTGGTCTCGACGCAGTCGACGCCCACCTCCAGGTACGCGTCGTGCACGGCCCGCACGATGTCGGGGCGGCTCACGTTGAGCACGTCGTTGCAGCCCTCATGGCCCTGGAAGTCGTCAAGGGTGGGGTCGTAGGACTGCAGCATCGTCCCCATGGCTCCGTCGGCGATCAGGACTCGCTCGGACAGCACTTCTCGGAACGACGGTCTGCTGGTCATGGAGGCAAGCCTATCGGCCCCGCCGAACGGAATATCGTCCGCGCGCGGTAAGCGGGAATATCGGTTGTGCGAGGGGACGGCGGGCCCACATCCGCCGGCCCGGCGCCGCAGGTCACGGCCGTGCGACGGGCCGGTGCCCGGCGAAGGTGACGTTCGGGGCCCCTCACCGAATAGTCTTGGACTGAGCCATACTGCACAAGGCCAGTGAGGAGGCGGCGCGTGATCGAGTTCGAAGGGCTCCCCGAGCTCGTCGACCCGGTGCTGATCGCCGCGTTCGAGGGATGGAACGACGCCGGCGAGGCGTCCAGCGGCGTGCTCGCGCACCTCGAGTCCGAGTGGAAGGCCACCCCGCTCGTCGAGCTGGACCCGGAGGACTACTACGACTTCCAGGTGACCCGGCCGGTGGTCGAGCTCGGCGACGGCGTGACCCGCTCCATCGTCTGGCCGACGACGCGGCTGCTGCTGGCCCGTCCGCCGGGCGCCAAGCGCGACGTGGTGCTGCTGCGCGGCATCGAGCCCAACATGCGGTGGCGGTCGTTCTGCGCCGAGATCGTCGGGCTCTGCCACGATCTCGGCATCGAGCTGGCCATCCTGCTCGGCGCGCTGCTCAACGACTCGCCGCACACGCGGCCCGTGCCGATCACCGGCTCGGTCAGCGACCCCGGCATGGCCCGCGCGCTCAACCTGGAGCTGACCAAGTACGAGGGCCCGACGGGCATCGTGGGCGTGCTGCAGCACACCCTCGGCACCGCCGGGCTGCGGACGGTGTCCCTGTGGGCGTCGGTCCCGCACTACGTCGCCCAGCCGCCCAACCCCAAGGCCACCCTGGCGCTGCTGCGCCGCATCGAGGACATGCTCGACATCCCGATGCCGTACGGCGACCTGGCCGAGGAGGCGCGGGCCTGGGAGCACGGCGTGGACGAGCTGGCGGCCCAGGACAGCGAGGTGGCCGAGTACGTGCGGGAGCTCGAGGAGCGCAAGGACGCGGCCGAGCTGCCCGAGGCCAGCGGCGACGCCATCGCGGCGGAGTTCGAGCGCTACCTGCGCCGCCGTGACCGCGGCACCGACCGCTGACCCGGCCAGAACGGGTCCCTGCCGATGAAACCCAGCAGCCTGGCCTGGGCGTCGGCGCCCCCGGGCACCTCGACCCGGGCGCCGAACTGGCCGGAGGAGCGGATCGTCTGCTCCATCGGCTCCATCTCGGCGAGGAGCCGGGCACAGAAGCCGGGGTCCAGCCGGTCGTCCTGACCGGTGGCCCTGGCCAGGTCCCAGGTGTGCATGAACACGTCGGCGGTGTAGAACCGGTCGATCGCGGTCTCCAGGGGCAGGCTGCCCACGTGCGGGTTGGTGAGTTCCCGGTGCGCCGTCTCCGGATCGTCGAGCACCGCCTGCACCCCGTCGCAGTGAACCTGCCACGCG
The DNA here is from genome assembly GCF_002027145.1 of Microbispora sp. GKU 823. Classification (NCBI taxonomy): domain Bacteria; kingdom Bacillati; phylum Actinomycetota; class Actinomycetes; order Streptosporangiales; family Streptosporangiaceae; genus Microbispora; species Microbispora sp. GKU 823. Next base: position 79,848 of record NZ_MWJN01000026.1, read on the forward strand.
GCGACCGGGTCCTCGTCCACGGACGGTCCAGGCGGCAGGCCGATACCGGCGCCGGAGGCGAGGAACCCGGGGAGCCACTCGGTCAGGTGACGCACGACGTCACGGGCGGTCCAGCCCGGGACCGGGGACGGCACGTCCCAGGACCGGGCGCCGCGGACCCGGTCGGTGAACAGCCCGGCGACCTGCCGGTGCCGCTCGCCTGGGCGGTCAGACAGTGCCATCGGCGAGCATCCGGTCGAGCTTCGCGTATCCCTCGTCGACGCCGGTCTCCATGCCGCTGCGCAGCCACGCGTCGCGGCTTTCGAAACTGTCGACCAGCGACTGCGCCCGCAGTCGCGTACGGCCGTCGCCCAGGTCCTCGAACCACAGCGTCTCCAGCGCGACTCCGTCGGGATCGCCCTCGAACGTGAAGGTCTGCACGATACGGCCCGGCCGTACCTCGTGGAAGCAGCCGTGGAAGCCGTACTCCGTGCCGTCGTGCACCGAGACGTACCGCCAGCTGCCGCCGGTGCGCGCGTCCCAGTGCTCGATCCGGGTGACCGTGGTGTCGGGACCCACCCACCGGGCGAACAACGCGGGGTCCGTGTGGGCGCGCAGCATCTGCTCCGGCGTCGCCGCGAAGTCACGAGTCACCCGGATGACCGGCAGCCTCGGGTCGGCCTCGATGACCGCCTCCATGATCCTCTTCATGCTCGTCTCTCTTCATCTCCGCCAGGACGGCGTCGAGGCGGCGGTAGCGCCGCTCGACGCGGTCCCGGTGCCGCTCGATCCAGGTGTCCATCAGGTCGAGGGCCTCGATCTCCAGGCGTACCGGCCGCGGCTGCGGCCCGCGCGGCCGGCTGACGAGCCCTGCGTCCTCGAGCACCCGCAGGTGCTTGTAGACGGCCTGCAGCGTCATCCGGTAGGGCTCGGCCAGCTGGCTCACGGTCGCATCGCCCTCCGAGAGCCGGGCGACCATGTCGCGCCGGGTCGGATCCGCGAGGGCCGCGAAGACCCGGGACAGCGCGTCCGTGGCCAACACCCCCTCAGTTTCAACCCGATGGTTTAAAGGACCGTAGGCCGTAGCTCCCCCCTTCGTCAACCCTTCGGTTGAAAGCGCTGCTCATGCCGTACGCCGGTCAGGCCGGCCACCAGCTGAGGTAGCGCTCGCCGGTGTCCGGGAAGATCGTCACGATCGTCTGCCCCGACAGGTCCCGCCGCCGGGCGAGTTCGGCGCAGCCGTACGCCGCCGCGCCCGAGGAGACCCCGACCAGCAGCCCGGTGGTGGCCGCGATGCGCCGCGTCATCTCGGCCGCCTCGTCGTCCGGCACGGTGATCACGTCGTCGATGAGGGTGACGTCGGTGACCGGACTGGTGAAACCGCCGTTGAGGCCGGGAATGCGGTGCGGCCCCGGGGCGCCCCCCGACAGCAGCGGGGAGCCCTCCGGCTCCACCGCGACGACGCGCAGCCGGGGGTTGCGCTCCCGGAGATAGCGGGCCGTTCCGGTGAGCGTGCCGCCGGTCCCGACCCCGCACACCAGCACGTCCACCTCGCCGCCGGTGGCGGCCCAGATCTCCGGTCCCGTGGTCGTGTAGTGGGCCATGACGTTGGCGGGGTTCTCGTGCTGGCGGGCGTACCAGGAGCCGGGGAGGGCGGCGTGCAGTTCCGTCGCCCGGTCGACGCACCCCTGGAAGCCGAGGACGTGGTCGGTGAACTCGACCCGGGCGCCCAGCATGCGCAGGGTCAGCGTGCGCTCGCGCGACGCGTTGTCCGGCATAACGACGACGCACGGATATCCCCGGCTGACCGCGAGCGCCGCCAGGGCGATGCCGGTGTTGCCCGAGGTGGACTCGATCACGGTCGCGCCGGGAGTCAGGGCCCCCGACGCCTCGGCCTCTTCGATCATGCGCAGCGCCACCCGGTCCTTGATGCTCGACAACGGGTTGGCCGCCTCCAGCTTGGCGAGCAGGGTGGCGGACGGGGGCAGGCCGTCGAGGGCCAGGCGGAGCAGGGGCGTGTTGCCGATGAGATCGTCGATCCTGGTCGCGATCTCACGGCCGATCAGGGGGATCATGCCTGCTCCTTCGCGGCCACCAGCAGGTATTCGTGCGAGCGGTTGGTCACCATCGGGTCGTCGTCGTCGCTCACCGGCCGGGGGTAGCAGTGGATCCGCTCGTCGCCGAGGGTCAGATGCCGGCCGAGCACCCGGGCGACGTCCCAGGCCAGCGGCACGAACCTGCCGGCCAGGCGGCGGTTCTGCACGGCCAGCACCGCCCGCGCGCCGGGCCGCATGACCCTCGTCACCGCGGCGAAGACGTCGTCGAGCGCGCTCAGGTAGTCCTCGTAGTCGCGCAGGGCGTAGAGCTGGCCGTCCACTCGAGTCGGTGTCCAGGTCGGTGCCGAAGTAGGGCAGGTCTCCCAGGACGAAGTCCACCGACTCCTCGGGCAGCGGCGGTTTGCGGGCGTCGGCGCACAGCATCGTCTGGCCGGGGTAGGCCTCCAGGCGCTTTCGCGCCTGCTCCGCGCGCTCGGGCGAGACCTCCAGGCCGATCCCCTTCCGGGACTCCACCGCGCACGCCACCAGCGTGGTGCCCCAGCCGGCGAACGGGTCGAGCACGACGTCACCCGGTTTGGTCATCTCCACGATCAGCGGCCTCAGCTGGCTGACCCAGCCGCACTGGCCCGCGGCCTCCGACAGCGCGTACGCGGGGTCCTCTCCCTGCAGCACGTGCCAACTCGATCTGCCCATCAGTCCACACCAGCCTTCTGTGTCTCCGCCGCCGCGGCGCGACGGTCGTCTGTCTCTTCCGGGTCTTCGGGTGTCCGCGCGTGGACGGCCCGGGCGGGCAGCCGGGGCTCCAGGCGGAGCATGGTGAGAGCCGAGCAGGCGACGCCTCCCGCGAGCAGCAGCCACATGGAGACCGGCGACAGGCTCAGCAGCGCGGTCAGCACCGCCGGAGCCAGCGTGATCGGGATCGCCCAGGAGAACTGGTAGACCGCCATGTACCTGCCGTGGGTCTCCTCGGGAGCCGCGCTCGACACGAGCGCGGACAGCGGCGCGCCGTGCAGCATCTCCCCAGCGTGAACAGCGCCGTCGCGGCGAAGACCCCGGCAAGGGCGACCGACTGGACGGTGACCCCGGCAAGCAGGGCGAACACCGCGAACGACGCCGCGAACGTGGCGGCGCCCGTCGCGACGGTGCGGGTGCGCCGGTACCGGATCAGCCGCCGCGTCACCGGGATCTGCAGCAGCGCGATGCCGACGGTGTTGACCGCGTACAGCACGCCGACCAGCGACGCGGGGACGCCCAGTTCCTGGGTGACGTAGACGGGCAGCGCCACCGACAGCACCATGTAGCCGAAGGCGGTCGGCACGTTCTGCAGGGTCAGCGCGAGGAACGTCCGGTCGCGCAGGACGAGGCGGTATCCCCCGCTCGGCCGGGCCGGCCCCGCCGCCCGTTCTGCCGTACGCGCCTGCCCGCCGGGCACCGGGATCGTACGGAGGATCAGCGCCGCGCCGACGAACGCGGCCGCGCTGACGAGGACGATCACCCGGTAGGCGGCGCCGCTGCCCAGGCCGAGGGCCGCGCCCGCGATGAGGCCGCCCGCGCCGAGGCCGGCGTTGCGCAGGCTGCGCTGCGCGGCGAGGAGCCTGTCCCGGTCCGCGCCCCGCGCGATCGCGGCGACGAACGACTGGATCGACGGCGGATAGGAGCCGTCGCCGAAGGCCACCAGCGCCACCGCCAGGAACATCGTCAGCGGCGAGTCCACCAGCGGGTAGGTCGCGAACCCCGCGGCGCGCACCAGGTAGCCGCCGACGACGACGGCGCGCGCGCCGAACCGGTCGACCAGCACGCCCGCGACGGGGTTGCCGACCAGGCTGAACAGCGCCGCCGCGGTCATGATCACGCCGACCCGTTCGATCGGCAGCCCGGTGACGTGGTGGAAGAACAGCAGGGACAGGGGCAGGTACATGCCGCTGCCGGTGGCGTCGACCACCATTCCGGCCATGTAGCGCACCTGCGTCGACGGACGGGTCATGACGGCACCGCCCCGATCCGCACCTGCTCCTCGAGCCGCGCGCCGAGCGAGCGGAGCCTGCGCTCGCACTCCGCGCGGGTGGGGCCGAGGCGATGGGCCACGGTCAGGAAGTCGGCCGAGCCCGAGGCGGGCGGGACCACCTGGCCCGGCCGCGCGTAGAGCCAGAAGTGCTCCACCCAGGGTTCCTGAGGCGGGTCGGGCAGCGCCTGGATCAGTCCCGGCCGCTTCATCATCAGCACCTGACCCGCCATCCGCGCCGGCTCCGGCCGCCTCCCGGGGCGTACGGCCCGCTCCACGTCGGGCAGCGGCAGGCCGAGCTGGGCCCGGATGGAGCATTCGGCGAGGTTGACCCCGAACAGGGTGTGGAAGACCTCGCGGATCTTCCCGCCGCCTGACCGGCAGGCGATCTCGCACAGCACCAGCCGGTCGTCGGGCGTGTGGAAGATCTCCGCGTGGAAGGCGTGGTCGCGCAGCCGGCCGCCGGGCCGCCGCAGCGCCGCCAGCGTCCGCCCGGTCAGCTCCAGCAGACGGCCGGTGAGCGGGTCGCCGGGGTCGAGCGCCAGGTCGACCCGCGAACCGGGGTCGGTGCCGAACGAGGCGAGCTCGTACTGGTACTGGGAGGGCCAGGCCAGCACGACCTCGCCGTCCACCACCAGCCCGTCGACGTGGCACATGCGGCCGGGCACGTACGCCTCCAGCAGCAGGTCGTCCCGCTGCTCGTCCCCCCTGCGCGCCGTACGCCTCGGCGAGGAAGGCGGTCAGCGCCTCCCGGTCGCGCAGGATGCGCAGGCCGATGGAGTTGAAGCCGGACCTGTTCTTGAACACCAGGGGGAAGCCGTGGTCGTCGGCGAAGGCCAGCGCGTCCGCCGCGGTCTTCGGGACGGTGTGCGGGGCGACCTCCACGCCGGCCCGCACGGCGTGCTCCTTCATCAGGGCCTTGTCCCGGAACGGCAGCACGTCTTCGGCCAGGGGACCGGGCAGCCCGAGCTCCTCGCGCAGCGTGGCCACGCGCAGCACGTCGGCCTCGTGCTCCCCGATCAGGTGCGTGGCGCCGTACTCGGCGGCGAGCCGCGCGATCCGCGCGGGCACCTCGTCGTCGTGGTCGAAGAGCTCCAGGTGCGTGTAGCCGAGGTTTCCCTCGGGGATCGGCTCGCCGAACGGCTCGAACCTGTCGCGGGCGGCGAGGATCACCACCGGGCCGTCGTAGTCGCGCAGCCAGCGGTCGTACGGGAACGGCTCCAGCGGGTTGCGGTGCAGGATCACGACACTCATGCCGGCGCCTCCGTGAGCGAGCGGACCTCGGCCACGCGGGCGAGCCAGGTCCGTCCGTCCTCGCCGGCCACCCGGATCCGGATGGCCTCCCCGGCGATCCGCTCGCCGCGGTGGATCGCCTCGGTGGTGTCGGGGCCGGTCACGGCCACCAGGCCGAGCCTGTCCCAGTTGTCGCGCACCGCGTGCACGGTGTCGCCGGGCTTGGCGGTGACGCGCACGTCCAGCACGCCGTCCCGCGCCGCGGCGTCGGCGACGCCCTCCACCGACTCGACCCGCCCCGGCTCGCTCACCAGCGACCGGACGCAGGCCCCCGCATGCGCCTCGGGCCGGTCCGGCAGCTCGGGGACCAGCCCGAACGGCCACCCGAGCGCGTACTCGATCATGTCGATGCCGTACGCGGCGCGCACGAGCTCGGGGATCATGTCGCCGGCGATGCGGTTGTGGCTCTCGATGATCACCGGGCCGCGGGCGCCGAGCCGCACCTCCGTGTGCGTGACGCCGTCCCTGAGGCCGATCTGGTCGAGGAAGCGGGTGACGGCGGCGCGGATCCGCTCCTGCTCCGGCTCCGCGAGCCGGGCGGGCACGGCGTGGCCGAGCTCGGCGAAGCTGTCGTGGTGGCCGAACTTCTCCGTGATCGCCACCACCACGTGGCGGCCGGCGAAGCTGAAGGCCTCGACGCTGAACTCCGGCCCCTCGACGTACTCCTCCATGAAGAAGTCCTGCAGGAGGTACATCGTCGAGACCCGGTCGGTCCGCGTGCCGCGCAGTCCCTCCACGGTGACCCAGACCCGCTCGGCGTCCTCGGGCCCGGCGACCCGGAAGACGCCGATGCTGGCGGTCGCGTCGGTCGGTTTGACGATGAACGGGTAGCCGTGGGCGGCCGCGAAGGCGTCCAGGTCGCCGCGCCGCAGGAGGGGCGCGGCGGCCACCGCCGACGGGTCGAGGCCGGCCAGGTGGCGGCGCATGGCGAGCTTGTCGCGGAACAGGCGGGTGACCTCGTAACCGGTGCCGCCCAGGCCGAACAGGTCGTTGATCCGCCCCGCGTTCTCCAGTCCCGGCTCGGTGATGGAGACCGCGACGCGGAAGCCGGGCTCCTCCCGCAGTTCCCTGGCGACGGGCTCGACGGCCGCCCAGTCGGTGTAGTCCAGGACACGCAGGACGTCGGCGAGGCTCTCCTGCTCGGCGTTGACCTTGGTGGGGTGCTGGAGCAGCAGCACGCTCAGGCCGAGCTCCTTGGCCTTGCGCACGGTCTCGTCGGTGGCGCCGACGATCAGAACCGTGCTGTCCGGATTCATCGATCCATTCCTTTCGTCAGGTAGTGGGGCCGGGCGGGCCTGGACGGCCCTGTCGCGAGGCTCGGAAACGGTCCCCAGGGGGGCGAGGGCGCGCGCGCCGGCAGGCACGTCCCCGACGACCAGCGCCCGCGCCCCGATGACGGCGTCGTCTCCCACGCGCACCGGGCCGAGAACGGTCGCGCCGGCGCCCAGCACCACGCGGGCCCCGATCACCGGGTGCCGCCGTTCCCCGTCCGGACGCAGGTTGTCGCGCCACCAGCCGACCGCTCCCAGGGTCACCTGGTGGTAGATGGTCACGTCGTCGCCCACGACCGCGGTCTCCCCGATCACCACGGCCGCGCCGTGGTCGACGAAGACCCTGCGCCCGAGCACCGCGCCCGGGTGGATCTCCACTCCGGTGACGGCGCGCGCGAGGAGCATCAGCAGCCGGGCCGTCAGCCGCCGGCCGCGCCGGTGCAGCCGGTGGGCGACCCGGTGCAGCCACAGCGCCGGAAGCACCGGGTGCAGCAACGCCTCCTTCCGGTCGAGGACGGACGGATCCCGCTCGACGATCGTCCGCAGGTCCTCGGCCAGGAGGCGCAGCAGTCCCGGGGGCCGTTGCCCGCGCGGCGCGGGCGCCTGGTCGTCGGTCATCAGTAGTTCGGGGTCTTACGGAGCAGATGCCCGCGTCCGACGATCTCGGGTTGGTAGACGAGCCGGTCCCACTCCTCCTGCGCGACCGGTTCGAGCGCGATCGAGACGAAGCCCTCGTCGCACTCGAAGGTGTCCCGTATGGCGCCGCTCACCGCGGCGATCAACGCGGCCTCCTGTTCACCGGTCAGGGGGCGCGCGAAGTATTTGATATTGACGTGCGGCATCTTCGCCTCCTCGTGTTCACCGGGGCGAACAGCTGGTGTCGATGGAATTACAGGCCGGGCACCCGGCGCAGGGCCCGCCGCAACTCCCGCAGGCCCGGCCCCTTGAGAACGCCGTAATGATCGGCGTCGAGCGCGACGACGGAGGGCGTGGCAGAAAACCATCCGTGCCCGTCCTCGGCGAACGACGGTTCGTCACCCCGGGCTTTCAGAATCGTCACCGGCGCGTCGACCGGGCGCCGCGCTCCATCTCCGGTCCGGTTTCTCATCTGATACGTCCGGGCCACGGTCCGGACGATTCTCCGGACCAGGTCGGATTCGATATCCGGGAAATGTGTGCCGACGAACGACACGAAGCCGTCCTCGTCCCCGACCTCCTTCAGGCAGTCCTCCAGCAATGGCCCGTCCATGCGCCCGGCGAAGACCGAGAACAGAATCGAGAGATACTTCCGGTTGGTGTAGACGGGCTCGTCACCACCGCCCGGATCGCCGCCCGCGGGGACCCGCGGCGACCCGGGAGCGATGAGCAGCAGGCGCTCGACCTGCTCGCCCGTCTCTTCGAGCCGGCGGGCCACCTCGAAGGCGACGCGCGCGCCGAAGGAGTACCCCCACAGCACGTACGGTCCCTCCGGCTGGACCCTCCTTATGGCCCGAATATCCTCCTCGGCCATCTCCCGGACGGTGGAATACGGAACCTCTTCCTTATTTATTCCGTAAGCCTGAAGGCCGTAGAACGGCCGGTCAACCCCTATCTCCTCGGCCAGCGACCGGAGGTTCATGGGATAACCACCCAGACCGGGCCAGCAGAAGACGGGATTTCCGGAGCCAGTGGTATTGAGCCTGACCAGACGCGAGGAGGATCCCGCGCCGCCGGCCCGGACCTCGATCGCGAGTTTCTCCACGGTCGGCGCCCGGAACACCACCTGGAGCGGGAGCGAGCAGCCGAACTCCCGATTGATTCCCTTGACGAGCGCCATCGCGGTCAGCGAGTTTCCCCGGGAGACGAAGAAGTCGTCCCGCACGGAGACCTTCTCCTGCTTCAGCACCCTCCCCCACACGCGGGCGATCCGTTCCTCGTCCTCCGTGCGGGGGGCGACGAAGGGCTCGCCGGAGGCGTCGGGACCGCCCAGGTCCAGCGCCTCCAGCGCCTTCGTGTCGATCTTCCCGTTGGCCGTGCGCGGCAGCCGGTCGAGGATCACGACCCGATTGGGGAGCATGTAGTCCGGCAGGAACCCGATCAGGTCGTCCCTGATGATCTCCGTCGGGCCCCTCATGTGGACGGCGTCCTCCTTCATCCCTGTGCTCAGCACCTGCTCCTCGCTGACACGGCCGCCGACCGCGAAGTAGAACGGGCCGGGCTCCCGGCCACAGGCGCGCAGGATGCTCTCCATGCGCTTCGCCGACGGCAGGTCGTCACCGGTCTTCGAGCTGTAACCGGACGACATGAGGCCGAGGCCCAGGTCGTTCATCTGCAGGCGGTGGAGCCTGCGGCCGAGGTCGAGATAGCCGAGCCAGTCCGGGCCGGGTCTTCCGACCAGTGCGACGCCGAAGCGGGACCGCCGGTAGACCTCCTGGTTGATGGCCACGACGTGCTTCTTCAGGATCATGTCGCCCGAGATCCTGTGCAGGTCGCCGGCCGCGTACCGGTAGAGGCCTTCGTCCAGTCCCCGGACCCTGCCGGGGTGGGCCTGCACGTAGACGTCGAGCGAGTCCTCCGGCCGCGGCCCGGCGTACGGCACCACGGCGAACGTGCCGAGGTAGTCGTCCTCGTCCGCGCACTCCAGCCGGTCCTTCGTCTCGGGCAGGTAGCCGGCGGCCCTGATGTCGAGGCCGTGCTCCGGGAGGATCTCCTCGAACAGCCCGACCATGTGGCCGGCCTCGATCTCCAGGACCTCGCGGACGTTCTTCTTGTAGATCGGCTCGATCGCCCGCCGCTTGCCGACGAAGTGGATCCTCAGTCGCGGCGTCGCCGCGGCCGCCGTCTCCCGGATGAGGATCAGCTGATGCCGGACCGGGTGGTAGTAGTGGTATCCGGGCCGCACGCCGTCGAGGCCGCCGATCTCCAGGTACATCTGCGTGGCGTAGAGGGACCCGGGGGACGCGTAGCCGTACTTCGGCAGCATCCGCTCGTCACTGGAGAACTGCCCGAAATACCGCAGGATCTCGCCGAGTTCGGCGAGGCCCAGGCTGTCGAGGCCGCGCGGACGGGTGGCCGTGCCCGTCCTTTCCAGCAGCCGCACGATGTCGTCCTTGGTGACGTCGCCGCCCTCGAAGAAGCGGTAGGTCTTGCGGGCGAACACCCGCCTGCGCTGCTGCGCCGTCGCCGTCGCGCCGGGCAGGCGGGTCACCGCCTTGCCGCGGATCTCCGCCTCGTCGCGGCATCCTCCGTCCGACAGCTGCGCCCGCACCTGGAGCCTGCTGTCCTTCGACAGGTGGTGGGCGCCGTGCTCGCCCTGGTCCATCAGGGCCGCTTCCCTGGGATTCAGCTCGACGTACGCGACGAGCTGCCGGCCCCCGGTGGCGGAGTCGTCCTTGACGACGACCGCCGCGTTGCTGACCCAGTCGTGGCTCTCGATGCCCAGCCTGATCTCGTCCAGCTCGATCCGGAACCCCCGCAGCTTCACCTGGTTGTCGACCCGGCCGGCGAACTGGAGGGTGCCGTCGCCGTTCCAGTACGCCAGGTCGCCGGTCCGGTAGAGCCGGGAGGGCTCCTGTCCGTCGCCGAACGGGCCGGTGACGAACCTCTCCGCGGTCAGGTCGGGCCGGTTCAGGTACCCCCGCGCGAGCTGGACGCCCCCGATGTACAGCTCGCCGATCTCACCCGGGGTCGTCAGCAGGCGGTCGCCGTCGAGAAGGTGGAACCGGGTGCCGTGCGCCGGCGTGCCTATCGGAATGGTCTGGGGGCCGTCCGCGACGGCCCGCCTGTCGACGACGAAGCTGGAGGAGTTGATGGTGCACTCGGTCGGCCCGTAGAGGTTGACCAGCTCGCAGTCCGGCAGCACCTCCAGGCAGTGCAGCGCGAGGCGCCGGGAAAGGGCCTCCCCGCCGCTGAAGAGCCGGGTGAGCGACGTGCACTCCCCCAGCCGCTCGGTGTCGAGCAGCGCCTGCAGGAGGGTCGGGACGCACTGCAGGGTGGTCACGCCGTACGCGACGACGGTGTCGATGAGCGCTTCGGGGTCGCGGTAGAGACCGGGGGCTCCCATGACGACCGTGCTGCCGCAGGCCGGCGCGAGGATCTCCCACTGCGCCGCGTCGAAGCTCAACGGGGTCTTCTGCAGGATGACCTGGTCCCGGTCGATCCCGTGGACGGCGTTCAGCCACCGCATCTGGCTGACGATGGCGCGGTGCTCGATCACCACGCCCTTCGGCCTGCCGGTGCTTCCGGAGGTGTAGACGACGTACGCCGCGTCACCGGGACTGATGCGGGCGGCGCTGTCCGCGTCGCCGGCCGGCGACGCCGCGGGCCCGTCGGCCTCGTCCAGGACGACTATCGTCGTGTCCCGCGGCGCCAGCTCCGCCAGGCGCGCGGCGAGCGCCCGCTGGGTCAGGATGACCGAGGTCCGGGAGTCCTCGATCATGTAGCGCAGCCGCTCCTCCGGGTACTCCGGGGACAGCGGGAGGTACGCGCCGCCGGCGCACAGGATGCCCCAGACGCCCGTCATCAGCTCCATCGACGGCTCGGCGAACAGGCCGACGCAGTCGTCGGCGGCCACGCCGAGACGTCGCAGGCGGGCGGCCAGGGCGCCGCTGCGCTCGGCCAGCTCGCGATAGGTGAGGTGTTCGCCGCCGTAGACGCACGCCGTGCAGCCCGGCTGTGCCAGCACGTGCTCGCGGAGCAGGTCCGGCAGGCAGGCGCCGCCGGGCCGGCGGCGCGCCTCGGCGAACTCCCCGGCGATCAGGTCCAGTCCGTCCGGCGGCACGGGACGCGCGTCATCGCCGCCGGCGGCGATGACGCCCCGGGCAGTCGCCTGATGTTCATGGTCGAAGGTCACATGGCCTCCTCGTCCGGAGGGCGCGGCGGCGGGTTCGCCGCTCATGAAGCGCGGTCCACTCCGGCGGTCACGGGCATGCCGCGACCCGGCCGGTCCCCCCGGCGGACGGATCGGCGGCCGGTCCGGCCGGCCCTGGCGTCACAGGGCTTCAACGGCCCCACGTCCGGCCTGTTCGCGAAGGAGCGGGTGTGGACATGCGGATCATGGTGGTCCGCTTCCGGCTCCGCGCACATCTCCCTGAGTGCGCTCCCGCGGGGGCGGCGGCCCTGACGATCCCGTGATCCTCGGCGCAGGAGGCAGCGCGCGAGGCGGTCCCGGAACGCGTTGAGAAAGGCGCCAGGAAAGGCGCCCGGAAGGCGTGGAAGTGGTCCGTTCAGCTCCGGGCGCCGGCGGCGTAGGACGCGGGGGCGGGCGGAACGGCCGCGCCGGGCCGGGCGAGGGCCTCGTCGAACCGGGCCCAGACGAGGGCGGCCAGGTCGTCGTCCACGCCGAGGGGGGCGCTGACCAGGTCGGCGCCGCCGCTCATCAGGCGGTCGTGGAAGAAGCCGGGCGCGAGCAGGTAGGAGGCGACGGCGACGCGCGGGGCGAGGCCGGCCCTGACGTCCGCCAGCGCCTCGGCGAGCGTGGGCGTCCCGGCCGAGGCGAAGGCGGCGGTGACGGGACGCGAGAGCCGTACGGACAGCAGCCGGGCGGCGGCGCGGACGCGTCGAGCGCGGGCGGGGTCGGA